>NZ_JBBMFC010000006.1:0-143898 GCF_040096225.1 Hominiventricola aquisgranensis
TCAAAAGAATATTTAGCCATAAAAATACCGACCTCCAATCGTTAGATTTTTAGGTCTAACTTTTGGGGGTCGGTACAATTTGGATTAGTCTCAATGATAGATTACTACACCGAAAGGTGTGTTACTTGTTAAGTTGATTGAACCGCCGTATACGGAACCGTACGTACGGTGGTGTGAGAGGTCGGGAAAATTTATTTAATTTTCCCTCCTACTCGATGCATACCTTTCTAATCCTTAACTTTTCTTAAGTTTGAAAAATCCACTTTTCCTTGATTTCCTTGGAAAAGTGGATTTTTGTGTTACTAATTTGTTAATAGTTCAGTGAAAATCTTATTATTTCAGCAGTTCAATCGTAGCCCGAAGTTGTTCCAATGTCTTGTGATTATACACCCTGTTTCCGATATCTTTTGATTTATGGCCGATGATTAGATCAATACATTTCTTATTGGCGTGGGCATTATCAAGGCGGGTCTCGACAGTATGTCTGGTTGCATGAGGAGTCTTTGTATCATCCTCTGGATCAATGCCGATTAGTGCCAGGGTTTCTTTCCAGATTTTGTAAAACCGAGTCTTAGGTATTCGTTTTCCATCTTCTGCGATCAGATAGTTTCCTGGCTGGTCCATCAGCTCTATGACAATAGGCTGGATCCGTGAATGGATGGGTACTATTCGTCCTTTTCCGGCAGCGGTTTTTACACCGCTTTGAAAATACAGCTCATTCAGGTTTACCTGATCCTTTTTCATTCCAAGCAATTCAACCAAGCGGAAACCTGTGTACAGATAGAGGAGCATGAAGTCTGCTCCAGTTTCACCGCGGTGTTTCCACAGATCTTCTATCTGCTTATCGGTGAAGGGCGTCCTGGCTTGTTTATCTGGAGGAACGGCTGATACCGAAATGATGGATGAATACTTTTTATCTATGATATCCCGTTCAAAGGCGAAATCATCTAAATGTCCCCACAGATTCTTCATATGCGTTTGAGAAGAATAACTGAAGACGCCGTCTATGGCATCCTGCATATCGAAAGATTTGATATTGATGTATTTCATCCCGTAGAGCTTGGAACAGTGTTTATAAGCCGCCTGAAGCGAATACTGCAGGGATGTTCCGAGTTTTGGCTTTTTGATTTTGGACCATTGATTATAGAGATCGGCAAGGGTGATATTCTTGCGGTCAATGTTCCAGGGATTGTGGTTGTATTTGGCCAGAATAATATTGGCTTCTTCTTCGGTGGCAGCGTAATCAAGAGGCACCTGCCGACCGTTACCATCGGCATCATACTGTGTTACTTTTATGATCCACGGCTTGGATCGGTTTCCTTTAAGCTTGGTCACGGATCCGTAGCCATTTGGGTTTCTTTTTCCCACTGTTTGACTTCCTTTCTGAAATTTCAGTTGTTATTTGAGATTCTTTGAGATCCTTATCAAAATTTCACTTGTGTATAGGAGCCACGCAGTGTATAATACAAAATGTATCGTACATCTATGTTATAGCACTGCATCGCTAAATGCTGTATGTGGCTCCCTATAATGTGGAAAGCTAATCCGCCGCATCACGCCAATGGTGTGGCGGATTCTTTATGTTCTAAATTTTCCATATATTTCCAATAAAAGATTGATAAGTAAAAAGTATAATAGATATCTGTGCCCAGCCTTCCGGTACAACAGAAAGGTGGGACTTGCCATGTCTATTAAATACATAAGATACAAAGACAATACCGTTTTCGCGTTATATTACCGTTCCAATGACACTCTTTATTACAACTTAGCATTTACTGGACCGACAAAAATCTACTATCTTCTTTAACCCAACCACAGGGCTGGGCACTATCCAATGTTACGATCAGTTGAATCTGGATCCATAGGTGGATAATTTGCTTCCAATTCTTCCGGAGATCCGGGAACCAGATCTGACAGATCATCCATGTTTTCACTATTCAATGCTGCAGCGATAGCCTTGAAATATTCAATGACACCTTTCTGATATTCCGGTTTCAGATTCAGAAACTTCTCCACAACGACATATGCATTCTGATCCAGATGGTATTCTGCTGCCAGAACATCCATGGCAGAGCTGGGACTCGGATTGAACATCTCACCGGTTCCGGTTCGGAGCCAGGATTCATTCACATTAAATTCACGGCAGATAGAAGTAATAACCTGATCTGTGATAGCGTTGATTCCACATTCCCATTGACCAACAGTATTTCTTTTAACACCAAGTTTATCAGCGAACTTTTGTTGTGTTAAATCAAGCTCTTTTCTTATCTTTTTTATTCGCTCTTTCAAATGATATCACCTCCTTCTGTGCACAGATTATAATCTGAAACACACTCGACGTCAACAATATTTTGCTACTAAAACAACAAAAAGCTATTAAAACAACAAAAATATCTTGACAATGCTGTTTTAATAGCATACAATAGCCACAGAAACAACAAAAAAACTATTTGCTATTATAAAATGTTTCTCGCGCATCTTCATATGCAATATGAAATTTATTTGCGCGGTAGAAGAAAAAAACAGAAAGCAGAACCAAGATAACAGTAGCCAAAGGTTTATATGAGATAGCTACGATTCCAATGAATAGCAAAATAACTGCTAAAGTGATCCTTCTTTTATAGTAGCCTTCCAATGCATCAATGATTTGTGGATGTTGTTTAACCATCTCAGCAATGTTTGAGTTTGTAACAACAACCTTGGTAGTTGGTATATGGGAAACAGTAGGACTTTCCGCATGAGAAGAGTAGCTATTTGAGGAATGTTTGCTTGACGGTACAAGGTCATCTAATCCTATAGATGTTTCGTTGTACACATGGTTGTAGACAGAACGCTTAGGATCTTTGATAAGACCGGTTCCCTTTTTCCCATATAAAGGATTTACCGATTTCTTGACAGCATGGGTGACTCTTCCAGTTGTTCTGGCAGAAATAGATTTTCTTGGACTTGGTTTTCTGATTACAGATCGCATAGGCAACCTCCTTGGTATTTGATGATGTGGCAATTTGATTATAGCAAGGAGGCTATGAAAAGAAAAGCAAGAACGCAAAACGGAAGGAAGTGAGAAAATGCAAGATCCGAAAATAGAAAAATTGTATGAGCTCTTGGCAAGGGCAGAAAAAGAGCATGATCGGGATGCCATAGCAGCTTTGCGGTGGGCAATTGTAATGCTGGAGTATTGAAATCAAGGGTCTGTAGCTCAATGGCAGAGCAGCGTGACGTCACATAAAACAGGGAGAGCAAGGTTCCAGGTTCGATTCCTGGCAGACCCACTAGGGTATAGCTGTAGATGCCCAAAAGAATAATCGGTCATTCCATGGATTATTCCCTACAGCAGTCGCAGGGCTGGTTTCATAGGGGTATGGAGCTTCCAGCCCTGCCACTAAGAAAAGAGAGGAGGAAACCTGATGAAGACAATGAAAGAGAATTTCACAGAAGAACAGATGAAGGACGCAAGACAGCTTTGCGGGATCCTGAACACTACTTCTGATGGAAAGAAGAACATCTTCCTGGCAATTGCCAATGCCTACATGGATGGCATGGCTGCAGGAGCAGCCGTTGTTGCGGCAGGCACTGTTAAATGATCAGTCGCAGAAGCGGCGGATTGGTTTTCCAGATCATGGAGAAAGAGTACGATACTATATTTCCTGCTTTGGCGGGCAGGAAAAGAACCGAGGTGACACATGGAATTTAGTGAAAAGCTCCGAGTAACGATGAAAGAACGGAATATCAACCAGGTTCAGCTTGCCGGGCTGACCGGTAAATGTAAGGCAACAGTCAGCCAGTGGCTATCCGGGAAGCAGACTCCAACCGAAGACGGACAGACACGGATCGCGCAGGCTATGGGACTTCCGGAAGATTATTTCTGGAAAGAGGATTCAGTGATCCATCTGGTGAAGAAAGCTGGAACAGTTGAAAAGCTGCTCCCGAAGGATGCAGCACGATTGCTTGGTATATCCGTCAGATCGGTCAGCCTGGGACTGCAGCAGGGTGTGTTCCCATGGGGCTACGGAATCCATACAGAGCGTAGCTGGGTATATTTCATCAACGCCCGGAGATTTGCAGAAATCGAAGGAATTGACCTTGAAAGGAAAGGAGAAACAACCAATGCATCTACATAAATTATTCCTGGCAACAGCAGGAATGGCGATCCTGGCCGTTACCATGGATCCCGGAATGTCGGTTGTCGCAGCACCGGTTGTACAGCTTATCCCGGATGAACCTATGGACAGCTATAAGCCGGAAGGATGGAGCGATGAAGACAGTTATCTGCTGGCGAAGATCGCCATGGCCGAGGCAGAGGGAGAGGATACCGCCGGAAAAGCACTGGTAATGTGTGTGGTTCTGAACCGCGTCGAAAGCATCCAGTTTCCAGACACGATCTATGATGTAGTCCATGATGACGGAGCATTTACTCCCGTTGCAAATGGACGATATGAGAAGGTAGAGCCGAATGAAGACTGCTATGCAGCACTTGATATGGTAAAGGATGGCTGGGATGGCAGCGATGGGGCATTGTACTTTGAACGAACCAGTAAGAATCCTACCTGGCATAGCCGGAACCTGGACAAGCTCTTTATCTATGGCAATCATACATTCTACATGGAAAGAGGCGATGATGAATGAAGATGAAGCTCGATAGAGGGATTCTGATCATCGCAGACTGTGACGGAATGCAGCTTAATATTATCAAGAGCTGGAACAAGATGAAATGGAACCGGAGCCGCCAGTGGCTGGAAGGACCATGTACCGGAGAACTTCTGAACCGATTGGCAGGACTTGTAAAGTTGCCGCCAACCATAGAAGAACAACGGCAGCACATGAACCGGATCGCGGGAGCAGTTGATCAGGAACGGATGAAAGAAGACCCGGAACCACTTTATAAATATCCGGTAAAGTTCCCGCTTTTCAAGCATCAGGTCAGAGGTGCCAACATGGCACTGATCACGTTTGGCTTGATTGAGCCACCAGAAATCACTCAAAAGGAAAAAGCCCCATGAAGAGGGCATACTGCAGATGAGGACATTGATTATTTTATGAAAATGATAGAAGAAGGAGACTTTGACTAATGATAAAGGTTAATATTCAGACCATCAATGATAATGGAAAAACTGTAAACGAGGCAACACTGGAAGGTGAAACATTGTATTTCATCCTGACAAAGAAACTCAAAGAAGATGAAAAACTTATTTCTTTTGAGGGAAATAACGGATTCTGTGGTAGAGCGATCCCGGATAAGCTGATCGGAGATTCCTGGTGTAAAAATATCGCCAGTATCATCAGGAAACAGTGTGACGATAAAGATCTGGATACGGCATTTCAGTTATTCAATCTGTCAGAAATGCTTAGACATGAGAGCGATGAGTTGATTAACAAGGTCGTTGAAACAAGTGATCCGGAAAAACTGATTCCTAAAGAGGTTATTAATTTTATCATGAAACACAAATGATATACAGGATTCAGAAGAGGAAGGGAAGTGATTTAATGCCCATGAACAATAATTATCAGCCCGGGAAAGGCTTTGGATTCTTATTTGAAATGGGTTGCTAAGGTGGAAAGACCTTAACAGCTATCGCCGTTGCAGGTGCAGCCTACCAGATGGGAGCTATTGAAAAGGTTCTCATTGTAGCACCGACCTCGGTGTGTGCCGTATGGCCGAAAGAATTTGAGGATGCAGCAACGTTCAAGTTCAAAGTAAATGTGTTGCTTGGAGACAAGAGGCAGCGGATCCGGGAACTGGAAGCCTTAAAAGCATTCCCGTTTAAGGCTTTGAAGGTTGCGGTGATCAACTATGAAAGTACCTGGAGAGAAGGCATCATTGAAACCCTGATGGATTGGAAGCCGGATATGGTGATCGCAGATGAAAGCCAGCGAATCAAGACTCACGATGCGCAGCAAAGCAAGGCTATGCACCGGCTGGGAGATATTGCAAAGTATAAGCTCATACTTTCCGGTACACCGGTTCAGAACAATGCGATTGATATATTCAGCCAGTACCGGTTCCTGGATCCGACTGTATTTGGAATGAATTATTATGCATTCCGTGGTCGATATGCCATTATGGGTGGATTCAGCAACCGGCAGATCGTAGGGTACAAGGATTTGGATGAGCTGATCCGAAAGGAACATTCCATAGCGTACCGAGTGACGAAGGAAGAGGCACTGGATCTTCCAGAGCAGACATTTATCACAAGAAATATCCGGATGGATACGAAGGACAAGAACCTGTATGACCAGATCCGGAAGAACAGCTTTGCAGAACTTGAATCCGGTGGACAGATCACGGCACCGACTGTGCTTACCAAGCTGCTGCGTCTGCAGCAGTTCACCGGCGGATTCATTCAGACAGATGATGGAAATAAGCCGGAGCTGGTATTCAGAGGGAAGTTAAATGCGCTGGAAGATATCCTGGATGATTATGTGATCGATGCAGGAAAGAAGCTGGTAGTATTTTGCAGATTCCGGCCGGAGATCGATCTGATCCAGAAGCTGCTGGAAAAGAAGAAAATCAAATACTGCAGCATTTATGGAGATATCAAGATCGATGATCGGGGAGCCATCGTAAAGGAATTTCAGAATAACCCGGATGTGAAGGTGTTCCTAGCACAGATCGATACTGCAGGGCTTGGAATCACACTGACTGCAGCAGACACCTGTGTATATTATTCGGTCAATTTTAATTATGCAGCATACAGTCAGAGCCTTGCCCGGATCCACAGGATCGGACAGCGGAACCGCTGCACATACATTCATCTGGTGGTTGAAAAGACCATTGATGAGACAGTTCTGAAGGCACTGGCAAAGAAAGAAGATCTTGCAAAAACAGTCGTTGATGACTGGAAACAATTCTTTTAGGAGGTAAACATGGAATCACAGTTGGATCAGAAAATCAGAGAATACAAGGAGCTCTTGGATCGCAAAGAAGAGCTTGAAAATCTGACAAAAGAAAATAATGCGGCGAAGGAAAAGCTGGAACAGGACATCTGCAAGATGATGATCGATGAAGAGAAGCCGAGCACCATTGTTGATGGATTTAATTACAGCCTGTCGCAGAAGGTTATGTATTCCAAAAAATCAGAGGAAGATCTGGCGGCACTTGAAAAAGAAACGGGTCTCTCATTTTTCGATGTACTCCGGGATCAGGGTCTGGGGGACATCATCAAAGAGACCGTAAATCCGAAAACACTGCAGAGTACCGTGGCAGCCATGAAAGAAGATCTTGGTGAGGATCAGGATCTTCCGGAAGATCTGACACAGTGCTTGAGCATCTATGAAAAGCTGACCATTACAAAGCGGAAAGCTAATACAAAGGCTCTGGATCGGGCAAAGAAATCTAAAAAGTAGGAGGAATGCAAAGTGGAAAGATATATGAACATGTCAGATGTAACATTGGCCAATATTACAGATGAACAGTTTGCTATGTTGGTGGATATTGAATGTATGTACAACGGAAAAATCATCTCGGTTGATAAACCTACATATCAGGTTGAGCCAACTGTGCCAGTTGGAGAAATCGACGTATATGAAGTCGCTGGTTACAATTTTACAGACCCAAAAGAAGCTGAAAAAGTAGCACAGATTATCAATTCATCAACTAGCAGGGTAAGACTTGATTATGACTACAAAGTTGGATATGAGTACAGATACATTGAAACAGAAGAAGACACTTCAGTTAAGGTTGTCGCTAAAAATGTATATTCTAAAGATACTTTTTCATATCTTTCAGGAATCCTTACCAATATTACAGAGATTAGGGATTCCAATAAAAAAGCGAAGAAAGAATATGCAGCCCGCTGCTATGAAAGAAATGAGATTGCGGAAGAAATTAGCAAAGCAGTTTCAGAAGCCAGAAGCAGAGAATACAGACTTAAAGTTGCTTGTAATGTATACACCAAGTACTTAGAACTCTGCAATGGAGATAAAGAGATTGCGGATAAGTTTTTTAAGCAGAGCGAATATTCGGATCTGTTTGATAAGATCACAAAGAAAACGGAGGAAGAGTAAGTATGGGAGACTACGAACAGATGGAAATGGATATCCGCCTGGATAGTGAGCGGAATCTGAAGGACAACCTGGTGAAGGTTATCCAGTTCACCTATAACAATCAGGAGCGGGAAAGAAAATTAACCGGTGATGATCTTGGAACTGTGCGTAATAAGCATGAAGGATATGGCATTGCAGCGGAAGCACACAGCCGCATCCAGAACTGTGAGAAAGATCTGAAAAATGGTATGGGTGATTACCTTGCAAAACTTCAGGTAGAAGGTGATGAGGCTATCAAAGAATGCAGCCGCTTATATGATGCAGCATTAAATGTGGCCATGAACGCTATCATTATGGCTGCAGATATGACCCGGATCCTGAATGATCTCTATTATGGTACCGGTTCAAAGAAGACTCCGCTGGAAGAAGCTTTTGATGCAGCAGAGGAAGAATCAGGAGATGGGTTCGAGGAAGCCGGTGAGGCAGATGCTGAGGCTTCAGAGATGCAGGACGAGGAAGTCACCACCAACGAGGAAAATGGCGAATGTGGGGCTTGTGAGAGCACAGAAGAAGGAGAAGCGTAATGGCGATTCAGGTTGAGAAAAAAGAGATTATTACCGTTACAGATGATAACGGAACACCACTCACAAAAGGGGATCCCATTCTGATCAGATGCCAGGATCAGGATATTGTGTGTCGTTATATGGGTATGAAGAATGGATACTTTGTAACAGAAACATTGGATAGTACGAATGAAAACAAGTACCGTACAGGAAGCATTGAAAGTTGTAGAAGAATCTCTGGAATCAGAGAATGGCCGGTTGTTGAAGCAAAGAGGGAGGCATAAGCGATGGCAAAGAATGAAGTTGCGACTATGGACAGTTTTAATCTGGTGACACTTATGAACAGCGATCTGGCAGAAGCAATCGCAGAGGAATTGGATGGTCTTGGAAATTTGCCGTACGACAAAGTAAAGATTCCTTCTGGCGGTGGACTCGCTTTTGAAATTCCCGGAGATGATGAAGATAACCCGGAAAGCAGTACTGAGTTGGTAGGTGTGATCCTTTTCCATCATGCGATCAATGGATACTGGAAGGAGAAATTCAGCGGAGGCAATGAGAAGCCGGACTGCTCCAGTTTTGATGGAAAGACAGGCATGGTCAGTGAAACAGGAGAGGTCAGAAACTGTGTGGATTGTCCGTTCAATCAGTTCGGATCTGATGAAGACGGCAGGGGAAAAGCTTGTAAGAATTTACATAGAATCTATCTGTTGAGAGAGGATAACCCGGTTCCTCTGATTATCTCCCTGCCACCGACTTCTCTGAAATACATGAGAGATTACATTGGTAAGAGAATCCTGTTAAAGGGTATGCGCTGCTATGATGCGATCACAAAGATCACACTGAAAAAAGAGAAAAATGCCGGAGGCATTGCATACAGCCGGGCTGTGTTCACTTTCGCAGGAAAGCTGAAGCCAGAGCAGGCTGCAGAGGCAAAAGCCATGGCAGACACGATCAAGCAGCAGGACAAGAATATTGATATTGAAAACAGTGATTATGAGACAGCAGGTGAAGCTGTGACTAATGAGGGATTCATGGATATCCCAGAAGGCACACAGGAAAATCTGCCATTTAACTAAGGACGGAGGGGGACGCAAAAAACAGGCGTCCCCCTTGTAGATGGAGGACACTATGGAACGGATTTATATTATATCCAGATATCGTGCCAGGACAGGAAGCGGACAGAGGTTTAACTGCCAGGTAGCTCAGTACATATGCCGACAGGTGGCAGCAGCCGGAGGTGTGCCGGTTGCCCCACATCTTTTCTATACCCAGTTCTTGGATGACAGCTATGAGGATGACCGGGAACGTGGAATAACATTCGGGTTGGACGACCTGAGCAGATCTAACGAGTATCTGCTGATTGTGATCGATGGAGTGATCAGCGCAGGTATGAAGAGAGAGCTTGCAGAGGCAGCACGCCTGAATATGCGGGGACACATTATTTCTATGACACACGAAGAAATCAGACGGTTAATGAAGGTGGTTAGATGAATGCAGATCAGCTCAACATAGATGATTTTGTTGATTATGCAGCCGAGTACCGAAGCATGTTGAAGAACTTCAGCATGACCGGTGACCGGATCATGGGGCGCTGTCCGTTCCATGATGACCGTCAGGATTCCTTTACTGCAGATGCCAAGACTGGCATGTGTCACTGTTTTACCGGATGCATAGATGGCAATTTCATCAGTTTTTGGAGCAAATTCTACAATACAGATACCAAAACAGCATATAAGCAGATCCTGGATAAATACGGAAAGCTTACGGATCCACAGGAACAAAAACCCCAAAAGCCGAAGATGAAGGATTACACCTTATCAGAGTACTCCTTCAGTAAGCGACTGCCGGAAGAGTTCTTGAAGGATGTTTGCCTTGCTTCCACCGGAAAAGACCGAGATGGTGTGCGTTGGTTGAAACTACCTTACAAGCGGGCAGATGGTGTGACGGAAGTATTCCGGAAGCGATATGGCGGAAAAGAGTTCCGCTGGAGCTATGGAAGCAGTGGCAAATTGTGCCTGTATGGAGAATGGAGACTGCCGGAGATTCAGAAAAACGGATACGTAGTGCTTCCGGAAGGGGAATCAGATACACAGACATTGTGGTACTTGAATATTGCAGCGCTTGGTGTTCCGGGCGCAAGTAATTTCAAAGCTCGTATGGTACCGCAGTTGGAAGGATTGAAGATCTATATTCATGTGGAACCGGATAAGGGCGGAGAGACGTTCCTGGAAAAAGTATGCCGGATCCTTCATGAAGAGGAATTTTCCGGAGAAGTGTACACCTGGAGCTGCAGACAGTTTGGCGCTAAGGATCCATCAGAGCTGTATCTGAGAGACGGAAAAGAAAAGGCGTCACAGGAGATTCAGGCAGCTATTCAGAGTGCAAAGAAAATAGATCTGGATCAGGTTCATGACATTATTCCGGAAGCGGTAAAGGGCGCACCGGTAAACCTGCGGCAGCCAGAAGGGTGGATCTATTCGGAAAAGGGCATCAGCCACATCGAAGAACGCAAAGCGACACCGACACTTGTGTGCCGGACACCGATCATTCTGACACAGAGGCTTAAAAGCATGGAGACTGGAGAAGAGAAGATCGAGATCGCATTCAAGAGGGACGGAGAGTGGCACAAAGTAATCTATCCACGAAGCACGATCTTCACAAGCCGCAGCATCACGGCACTGGCAGATCTTGGATGTACGATCACATCAGAGAATGCCAAGCTGGTGGTGCGTTTCCTGGAAGCCCTGGAAGCCGAGAATATTGATATTATCACCAAGGCGGACTCCGCATCCACTTTTGGCTGGCAGACAGGCGGACGGTTCCTTCCGGGGCATGGAGACGATATTGTGTTGGATATTGAACCATCCCTGCGGGGGTGGGCTGCAGCGTATCATGCCAATGGGACATTTGAAGGTTGGAAAGACACCATGCGGCCGCACCGGGAGCGGGACAAGTTCCGGTTCATCCTGGCGGCCAGCTTTGCAGCACCACTACTGAGGATCCTGTCTCAGAGAATCTTTTTCGTATATAACTGGGGCGGATCAAAAGGCGGAAAGACGGCAGCCTTGAAAGCAGCGTTATCAGCATGGGGCGATCCGGAACGTTTGATGGTCAATTTCAATGCGACACAGGTTGCATTGGAACGTATGGCAGGATTCTACAATGATCTTCCTATGGGCATTGATGAGCGACAGCTGGCCGGGCAGAAACAGGAAAGCCTGGAGAAAATCGTATATATGATCGCATCCGGTACCGGCCGGGCGCGAGGCAGCAAGGGCGGCGGACTGCAGGCATTGAACACCTGGAGGACCGTGGCACTGGCAACCGGTGAAGAACCGTTATCCACAGAGACATCCCAGACAGGAGTGAGCACCCGTGTGCTTGAAATCTACGGCGGACCATTTGATGTTGAGCAGGAAGCAAGTATGATGCATCAGCAAGCACCGCTGAACTGTGGCTGGGCTGGTCCGGAGTTCATCCGGCGGGTGTTGAGCACGGATGAACTGAGCATCAAGGATCATTATGACAGGATGGTGGAGCAGGTCTATCAGCTTGCAGATGGTACCAGCGGTAGCCATATCGCCGGAATCAGCGCGGTAGCACTGGCAGATGCCATGATCGATACCTGGATCTTCAAGGCTGCTGCGGAGCGCAGCAGTATACCCGGAGAAAAGGCACCACTTGAAATTGATCCAGAATCGTGGGAGCGGGCTGTGCGTATGGCACGGAGCATCCTTCAGGAACAGATGGCAGCAGGTGTGGCGGATGTAAATGAGAATGCAACTCAGTTCATCGTGGACTGGATTCTGTCAAACCGGCAGTATTTTGGAGATAAAGTGATCGGCACCTGCCTGGGCACCATGAGCACCGATCAGGAGAAAGCATACATATATCCGTCCCTTCTGAACAATGCTTTGACAAGAGCCGGGTACAGCCCAAGGAAGACTCTGAAATATCTGGCAGATAACGGAATAATTGCGAGTTCACAAAAAAAGAATGGCGGAAAAGAGTACTGTGTGCGGAAATGGTTTGATAATCGTACATGCAGGTTCGTGGAATTTGACCTGAAACGATTCTCAAAACCGGTGGATCCATTAGATGAAGAGGAAGCAGCAGAGGAAAGAGACAGATCGGAAAAGGACGCAGACGGGTTCACTCAGATGGAGCTGGAGCAGGAAAATCCGTTTGAATCAACGGAACAGCAGTTGCCGTATTAGTATGCTGTTTCCATTACGCCTAATAATTAGGCGTAATGCTAGGTGTAAGGTTAGGCGTAATGGAAAAAATTCTTAAAAATCAAGGCTTTTTAAGCCTATTATATATTACATTACGACATTACGCCTATTATATAGGCTTTATATGGAGCGTTGTGTGCATCACTTTTCACTGCACATGTAAAAAGTTTTGGTATATTTCAAAAAATTAGGCGTAAGGCGGAAGGAATGGCAGAAAAAGTTGATATTTCAACATTTTTTCATTACGCCTAGCGATTTTCAGTAGGCGTAATGAATTTTAGGCGTAAGGAGAGACGCTGATGGAAAAAACAGAAGAATCCCTTGAAAAATTAAGGAAAACACTGGATCGATACCGGAAAAATAAGACTCTGGTAGCCCCGGAAGATTTGAAGGGACGATACAGAATCCCATTTCAGAATCTGCAACAGCAGTTAAAGATGGAGCTTAAAGAATATGTGATAGGTTATTGCTACGGAGGCTTGAAGTTCTTTCAGTCAGACGGGCAGCATCTCCTGCAGCAGATCCGGGATGAGATTAAGAGATCTGGAATTGAAAAAGAGATCAGTGTGGCAGCGTTTCGAGAATATGACCTGCAGCGGATCCAGCAGATCACAGAGAAACATAAACAACAGGTTCGGAGGATATGGGTGGCATATTTTCAGAATCACACAACAGCCGAGAAGGCATTGTTATTCAGAGAGGAGACTAAGAATGAATAATCGTAGCGAGAATATTAACTATTTTGAAAGCATCATGGACTTAGTAGAAAGAAAAGGAAAAGATGAACTGATGGTATACATCAGAAACAGTGATTTTTATACGGCTCCGGCCAGTACCAGATTTCATCTGAGCACCGAAGGAGGGCTGCTGCAGCATAGCCTGAATGTATATGAGTGCCTGATGGCAAAGAGAGATAATGTTGTATGGGGACCAATTTTAGATGAGGTAGGAAAAGATAGCCTGACGATTGTTTCCCTGCTCCATGACATTTGTAAAACCAACTTCTATGCCACAGAGCTCAGATGGAGAAAAGATAGCAATAATCGTTGGGAACAGTATCCAGTATATGCCATTGATGACCAGTTGCCATATGGCCACGGGGAAAAATCTGTAATGATGATTGAAAAATTCATGAAGTTGATGGATGAAGAGAAATTTGCGATCCGCTGGCATATGGGATATTCAGAACCGGCTGGATTGTATCCACAGGTTGGAAAGGCTATGGAGCTGTATCCGTTAGTACTGGCATTGCATGAAGCAGATATGGAAGCCAGCAAGATTCTGGAAGTGGAGAGATAGTATGAAGGCATTGAGTATTTGGCAGCCATGGGCGCAGCTTCTGGCTGTCGGAGTAAAGCATGATGAAACCAGATCCTGGGGAACCAGCTATCGCGGACCAATCCTGATTCATGCAGCAAAGCGTAAGATGAACTATTCTACAGAATTTATAGGTTTGCACAGAAGCCCATTTTACAAGTATTTCAAAGTAATGGGATACGGAGCCTATGAGAATATTCTTGCTTTGCCACATGGAGCAATCATTGGCATGGCGGAATTAGTTGACTGCAGGAAGATCGACCAGGAATACCACGATTTTGTCAGAGACTTCTGCAGGTCAGATTATGCGTTCGGAGATTTCACAGTTGGAAGGTATGCCTGGAGGATGGAAAAGCCGGTGCTTTTCAAAGAACCGATTCCGGCAGCAGGAAAGCAGGGACTGTGGAATTGGGATGGAGAGCTGCCGGAACTTCTGGAGGTGTAGTGTAGGATGGAGAGATTAACGAAATGGATTGATGATGGTGAGAACAGATGGGCTATTCCAGATCCGGAAATAAGATCAAACGGACATGGTAAATGTTGCAATAAGTTGGCAGAACTCGAAGATCTGGAAGAACAGGGAAGGCTTCTACGGTTGCCGTACAGGGAATTAGAGGGACAGGAAGAAAAACATAGCAATAAGATGCCAGATGGAGTGGTGGATTTCATCCGGCACCGTTTCATGACAAGACAGTAGCAATAATAACAGGGAGGTTAATAGAAATGTTTATAAAGCAGATTAGCAAAGATGAAGCATTACAACTTGCATCAAAAGGACAGGATATTCTGATTATGGTTCCTGGTGAAGGAGATGGCAGCTGGAACGATATGGTTCCGGATACTTTACAGAACCTGTTAGCCGGACTCATGTTTTTCAGGAAAGAACCAGCATTAGAGAATCAGATTCTTGAGGAAGATAATACCCCCCCCCGATGCAAAAGTAATAGAGACGTTAAGAAACCTTCCGGAAGCACCCCAAAACCAGCCACCAACAGTGAGGCTTCCGGTGCAGAAGGTTCCGGTGCAGAAAAGAAAAAGAGAGTAGCAGTGGATACAGGTAAAATGCTAGCTTTGCGTAATGCTGGATGGACAATGAAAAAAATTGCGGAAGAATTAGGTATTAGTGAAGCTAGTGTGTTTAATTACCTGAAAAAAATGGAAATGGAGGACAAACGGTGAGACTGATTGATGCAGACAAAATAACAGCTAAAGTAATTGTGAGGAACATGGGAGTAGATTATGGATTTGTGGCATGCGCCATAATTGATATGTTGAAAAATCAGCCGACAGCTTACAATTTGAATATGGTTGTAGAGCAGTTAGAAGAATTGGCAGATAAATCCAATGACAAAATTTTGGAAGCTGGCGAATTGCAGCAATACTACGATGGATACGAGGACGGTGTGCGGGCAGCAATCGAGATTGCAAAAGATGGGTATAGCAAATGAGAAGAAGGTATAGCAATGAAAGAATGTAAATATAGAGGATGGTCCACGGATCTGAAGCGTTGGGTTTATGGCTCGTATTATGAGCATTGTTCCTGCGCGGTGTGTTTTGCAGGTGAGGATAAGCCGGAATATCATCAGGCAAGAATTATTTTTGAGCAAATAGTTGATTGGAGTTTCCCGTATAGAACAATGATTGCTGATGTTGAGCCGGAATCGGTCGGTGCATTTTCTGGATACACTTTGAACGGGATAGAAATTTATGAAGGAGATGTGATTACCTGCAGCGGTATCAAATATCCTGGTATTGTTAAATATGGCAAGTATGATGATTCGCACATGGGATTTTACATTGATTGGGCTGAATCATCGTTCTTGCGAAAGGATATTTGTTATTGGCTCGAATCAGAGAACCGATCGATTAAGGTCATTGGAAATCTGTATGAAAATCCGGAGTTGGAGGACAAAGTATATGGCAAAGATAAGAGATAAAGCCTATGTGTTGAACCGAGAAAAGTATAAGGCGATCAAGAAATATGATCATCAACAGATGGAAGATTTTTGTACCAGCATCTATGAGTCTGGTTACCGGACCGGTTATGAAACAGGCTGCAAAGCCGCTGCGGAGACGATAAGCAAAAACATTGTATCAAATATCCGGATAGATACGATAAATGAGGTTCTGCAAGCGGCAGCTCAGGTAAAAGGTATTGGACCCAAAAAGCTGGAAGAAATCAGCGCGATATTGGAGGCAGGACATGAAAAGATTTGATGCTTTTTTGACTGCGGCGGCGATTACTTGGGGAATTGGTTGGGTGTGGCGATATCTTGAAATCATGTTTTATGGACAGATTCAGGTTAGGACAGTCGATAATATTGTATCAATTATTTTCTTAGTTGTTCTTTACATTTATGAAAGGCGGATCCAGGAACGATGGTAAAAGGACTTGACCGGCTGACGAAAGCAGAAGCCATAGAATTTGTTCAGCATCAGTTTGGTGTCAGTGCCACTGCAGCAGAAAATTATCTTCGGAATCATATACCAAAAGAAAGCTATTACCAGAAAAAAATCATGGAATATGTGAAGGCTACATACCCGGAATCATTTGTGTGGAAGGAGGCGGCTGGTGAATACAGCCGCCGGGGTATCCCGGATGTGTCGGCAGTCATTGATGGCAGATATCATGGATTCGAGGTAAAGCGGCCATATTTTGGAAAGCTCAGCAAGATTCAGGAGCAGACAATTAAGCGGATCCGGGCTGCAGGTGGCATCGCCGGTGCGTGTATCTTTCCGGAAGATGCAGAGCGACTGATTCAGGAAGGGAGGAAATTGTGATGAAGCGATCAGCGAGAAAGTTGATTCAGAAGGCAGAAAACGGAAAATTGTTTACAGATGTGCCGACAGCCATTCTGTGTTCAAGTATCCAGATGATGCTCGATGAACTGAAGCAACGTGGATTAGCGGTAAAAGATTTTGACCATAAAGAAAAGCATGTAGAGCAGGTGCAGTTGATCAATAACACGGTATATTTTTTGACAAAAGGAGATGATCCCAATGGAGAGGCATAAGGAAAGATTATTACCGGAGGCAGTTGTTCTGGATAAATATCTCAATTCGTATAATCGATGCAAGAACCGGAAGCGAGCGTTGGAACGGAGAAAATATAATCTGGAGCAGGAATTTTACAGCCCACTGCACTCGCCTGTTATTGACGGAATGCCGAAAGGCAGCGGTGGCCAGAATGTAGGGTGTGCCGGACTAAGTTATGAGTTGGATGAGATCAACACCAGGATAGATGAAAAGATCCAGGAATTGAGGAAAGAATATGTAAAGATTACAGACATTCTGGAATTTTTGAACGATGGATCAACAGAACGGGCCATCCTGGAATACAAGTACATTGATGGATTATCCTGGAAAGGTATTTGTGATCAGGAACATTTGTCGAAAACACCGGCAACGCAATACTGGCGGAAGGGTTTATACCTGCTTCTGGAATTTGCAAAGGTTCAGGAGCTTGTTCGGGAATACGAAAAAGAGATTGACGGAGTGCTGCATACATAGCTATAATTTTGATTAAGCGAAGGAGGGCGCGACCATGGAAAAAAATATTTTTTTGAAGAAACATCCTGAGGCTCAGATTATTTTTGACCTGGCAGATAAGTTAAATGCAGCAGAGTATTCTATCTATTTCAGTTTTGATGACTATGGTGACAGTGGAGAGCTTAACGAAGAAGAGCTGGAAGGATGCACCGAAGAACAGCGTAGAAGGATCTTCTGGGAGAATTGTCCGCTTTTCATCGAGACACAGACCGGAGAGCTGATTGATGGACTTGAAGCACCTGTGGCAGCATATTTTAATGGGGATGAGCTGACGGTAGCTCTTGGCGGGCGTGGTCCGCGGGAAGTAAAAACGGCAGAAGAGGCATTTCATATTTTTAAGAAATTTTTTGAATCAAAGTAAGGCATGAAAAAAGCACCGGTTAAGGTGCTTTTTTTAGTCATCAAGAATGCTTTCGATGGGAACTCCCAGCGCACGGGCAAGATCCCGGACCCGGCCAACAGATGCATCATTGATATTTGATCGACCCTGTTCATATCTTTCGATAGCGCGGGCATTAACGCCAGATTTTTCAGCCAGCTGGGCGCGAGTCATACCAAGATCCTGCCGAATTTTTGTTAATTTGGTCAGATTATTTTTTTTAACATAAGCCATAAAACTGTACCTCAATATTTTTTTAGCGCCGGTGATCGTTCCGGCGCTTTTATTATACTCCTACAGTCGTACTTTGTCATACTAATTTTTTGAAACGGTGTGTTCGAGATCCAGGTGTGAATTTTGTTACATGGATATCTTCAGGTTGGCAGTTGTATTTTTCAGATAACTGCTCCTTCATAAATTCAATTTTTCCCGGATACAGATCTGCTTTATTGATGGAGCTCAGATGCCGGCCGTTCAGCTTGAACATAATCCAGGTCTCACCGGAATCTTCCAAATAAATTTTTTGACGGGCCTGCTGCAAGAATGCCAGGTCAAATCCAAAATCACAATACCCGTGTGCGATAGTTTCGTAATAGAATGGGGACGGATCCGCAGCAGTTCCATAGTTCATGATGTAGACGATACCGGTCACGGTTGCCCCATCATCCATTATTACATCAATATTTTCTTTGCGGTAAAGATGCGGGTATCCCTCATAGTGATCCAGGCTTTTTTCATCTGCTGCGGAGATTTCCCAGACAGCAACGGGTACATCCGTCTTGGCACCAGGCAAGATTGTGGCAACACCGCAGCCGCGTGAGTTTCCCCAGAAAGTGAGGGAATAATTTTTGACTACACCTGTGCCGTAAACAGTAGCGTCAGGGCAGCGGTAACGCATCTGTCCCCGGTGTAAATTTGATCCGTAAGCAACGTAGAATTTTTTTGATCTTTTCATGATATGTACCTCCGAAATATTTTTTGACCGGTTGCCCGGTAAAGCCTGTGCCGGGAATCGAACCCGGCGGGAACCGTTCAGGCTAATTATTACAAATCTTTGCAAAGAGATCTGGCCAACCGGCATATCTGACATCTACAATTTTGTCATCAAGAGCGGAGTCCGGTGTAGCGTTATCACTCATGATCACAGAAACAATATCGCCATTGTCGTAGTCTTCAATGCCATAAAAGCTATACAGAAGACCTGAGCCTGTTGAGAATGTTACAAGATCATTTTTTTCGTCCAGATCAACGATTACTCCGGCTGTTTGGTATGTGCGTTCTTCAGGAAGAATCACCTCCGGATTTTTGATAGCATAGCCAAGCAGGAAGGATCCGGCGATAGCAGCCATTGTTAAGAAAAATTTTTTGTTCATCATAAGTTTGACCTCCAGAAATTTATTGACCGGTGTGTGCCGGGGATTAGTAAGCAGCCTGTGTGCCAGGTTCGATGTAAGACAGTAAAGCAATATTGTTTTGAAAAATTGTGATCCGGATCACAGAGATCCCGGAATCTTCTGGGCTGTTTTCCCATTCAGCAGAAACCGCCAATATTGTGTCTTCTTCATCTTCAATGAATCCGGATCCACATTCATATGCGTCTTTGATGGCGCTGGTAATCAGATCGCCAAGGATGTTATTTTCTTTTGCTTTCATGAGTAGACCTCCCAACTATGCAGCCATCAGTTGCTCATATTTTTGAATCTGTTCTATGGTCAGCCATTCCGGTTTTTCATCATCAGGAAAGCTGTGCCACAATACTTTCATGGCTGAAATATGATCAGGAACATTTAAGCCCCACAGATCCTTTTCGTTTTTGTGGCCATTGCCTAAGAAGTATTCGCAATCGCTCCGCAGCCGATCCAGCAGCATGTAACGGAATTTTGGGTCATAATCCATTGGGTTAAATTTTTTCATATTCGATACCTCCGCATATTTTTTTGTTCCGGATGACTCCGGGAATCCCGGCTGAGGGAATCGAACCCTCAGCGAAACCGTACCGGGAAATTAGTACCAGGAAGACTGGAAACAAGGCTGACCGTCCCATGGGGATAATGAGATGCAACTGCTTATTTTTACATGCCAGCCACCGTGTGCCTTTTCGTAGGAATCCTGGGACACGGTTTTTTGGATCGGATCACCGATCCGGCGGTCCGGATCAGGGATCACATAACCGCTCATGGAGCTGTTGGTCTCCGTTTCGATATGACCAAGTTCTACAATCTCGATTTTGCAGGCACTGATGATCTTGGTCACTAGATAGAACTCAACGTTTGTTTGTTCGTAGCCCCAGGAATCCTCCAGGATATCACCAACTTTGATCCCGAATTTTGAAACCGGATCAGATTTTTTTGCTACCGGAGCCTGTGCCGGAGCAGCAGCTCCACCGGATAATTCTTCAGCCAATGCCAGCCGCTCGGTGGTGTTCTTTGCATACCACAATTTTTTCATGCGATGCCACCGGAAGCCTGCAGCCTTCATTGCTTCCCGGATCTCTTCCGCCGGTTTACCCTCGAATGATAATTCGATGCCGTTCAGTTCCTGATTGATTGCCATTGTACACATAAGCGAACCTCCTATAAATGTTTATATACGCTTGAAAGCGTTTCTTTTGTTTGCCGTGACTCTAACTCTGCGTGACAGGAAAGTCAAGTCAATTTTTGAAAAAATTTTTTTCAACCGGTAAAACCGGAAAAGCCCTCCCCGGGATCGAACCGGGTTTTGTTGGATCCATCCAGAGGGCTGTGTCCTGGTGACCTATCGATACAGGTCACCAGATTTTCCGAATCTCCATGCAGAATTACTAGCAAGGTTTTTAAGTAAATGTTGACGTGGATTTTTGAACATATCACCAGTCCAACCCATACTCACCAACCATGTTCTCATGGCAAATTTTTCATTTCCAGCGGTCATGATCGGATTTTTTTCTGCCTTGATCCGGGTGCTGGTCAATGCCTTGGCATTCATGGAAAGCACCAGCAGGACAAAAGATCTAATCACTCCAGCATGAAGTGTGGCATTAAAAGCCCGGATCTCAATTGTGTTGCAATCCTTGCCACGGGTTGAGAAGTAGCGGTGCAAGTTCAGCAGATGATACCGGCTTTCATCGTAGTGGCTTGTCCTACAGTATTCCGGAGCACTACCGGAAAAGTTTTTATACCATGCCGTCTCGATCTGTTCGATCGTTTTACAACCCTTCAGATCTTCCATGAAGTTAGTCGGTGTGCCGTGTTCAGAATAGCCACCACGGCGGTTATTCATCGGAACGCACCAATTTCTAATTCTGGACTCATCAACGCCAAGTGCTTTATAAAGCATCTCTTCCTGCGAAAACACCAAGTTGATAAAGTTTTTCAGGGATCTGGCAGTGTGTTCCTTGCTTCCCACATGTACGTGGATTCCGCAACCGTAACGGGCTCCGGTTTTTGCTCCGGCATTCCGTAGTGCCCGGATTACGTTCTGCAGGGTATCCATATCTGCCAGATACAGGGGCGGTGTGTTCAGTTCACAGGAATAAGCCCCGCGACTATCAGCCTGTCTGCCGTTGCTATCTATTGCGTTAATGGAACAGTCAGAAACAAACAACCACTCCCGTCCCTGGGGATCGATCACCTGGTATTTATGATATGCTCCACCAAGATAGTGCACAGATGATCCAGCACCAAGAACGCTGGCGGTAACATGAGCTGCAGATTCCCTTGTGATTGCCGTCATTTCCACCTCGACACCGTAGGTCATCTGGTGGATCATTGTTTTCATTTCGGCTCTTTCGTTTTTGCTTGCCATTTTAGTTCCTCCTATTATGAATTTTATAAAACGCTTTCAAGCGTTGTTTTGCATGGCTGTATCATCGCTCTGGTGTGCCTATTTTGTCAAGTCGAATTTTCAAAAAAATTCTTGAAGTTTGAAAAACGTTGAAAAATCAACGAAAAACAGACACAAAAAAGATCGATTAAGAGAAGCAGTCACCTGATCAGAGATGGCAACGTTGGACGGATCAGTTCGCTCCTGATGGAAGAAACAGGAAAAGCTCTGTGGGCATTGGATCAGATCAAGCAGATCAGAAGGAAGATAAGGCTGAGCCTATCGGATCGGATCAGGCAGGGCAGAAGGGAGACGGGTGTGTCCATTGGATCGGATCAGGCGGAGCAATAGAAAGACAGACGGGTGTGTCCATTGGATCGGATCAGGCGGAGCAGATAGCAGAGGGCTGAGCCTATCGGATCAGGTCAGCCAGGACCAAAAGGAGACAGGGCTGAGCCTATCGGATCGGAGCAACCAGAGGGCTGTGTCCATGAAGTAGAACCAAGCGGAGGGTGTACACTGTCCATAGAAGGAAAACGAACCCCCAAAACCCCTTCTGTGCCCTTTAGGTACTACCTGTGTCTATCTGGAATGCGGGGCGAATCGAGCGCAGTGTTTTTGCCGAAAAAAAGTAAAAAAATTTTTGCATTTCGTTACGCAAAATAGCACGCAATAGCACTCTCGAATGTGATAATATGTTAATATGAAATTCAGAAATGAGGCGGATGCGGTGATGCATTCGCTTTTTTAGTGGAGAAAACTGCTATGAAAATTGAAAAAAGAAAGTTATCCGAACTGAAACCGGCAGAGTATAATCCACGAAAAACTTTGACTCCGGCGGATCCGGAATATCAGAAAATTAAACGCAGCATAGAAACATTTGGTTATGTAGATCCAATGATTATCAATGCAGATGGAACTATTATCGGTGGACATCAGCGGCATACTGTGCTTACGGATTTAGGTTATTCAGAAGCAGAGTGTGTAGTATTGGATCTGAATAAGGAAGATGAAAAAGCACTTAATATTGCTATGAACAAAATTTCTGGCGAATGGGATACCGTTAAATTGAAAGATTTATTGGTAGAACTTGACCTTGGAGATTATGATCTGAGCCTTACCGGATTTGACAGTAAAGAATTGGGTGATTTAATAGATCTTTCAGGATTTGAACCTGAAATCACAGAAGATGAATTTGATCCGGAAGAAGCTACAGATCTATCATTTGTAAATATCGGAGAGGTGTGGCAGCTTGGCCGACATCGGTTAATGTGTGGAGACAGCGCATCAGAGGATGATGTAAAAAAGCTGATGGGTGATGAAAAAATGGATCTTATCATCACGGATCCACCATACAATGTGGCTTATGAAAATAAGCAGGAAAAATTGAATGAATGGCGTACCAACAACAATGGAGCCATGAAAATTAAGAATGATTCCATGAAACAGGATGAGTTCTATATGTTTCTTTTGAAAGCATTTGGAAATATAGAAGCCTGCATGAGAGAAGGTGCAGCTATTTATGTATTCCATGCAGACATAGAAGGACTTACATTCAGGAAAGCATATCAGGATGCTGGGCTAAAATTGGCAGAAGTTCTGATATGGGAAAAGAATAATTTTGTAATAGGCAGAAATGATTATCATTGGCGGCATGAGCCGATTCTCTACGGCTGGAAAGAAGGGGCTGGACATTACTTTATTCAGGATCGGACACAGGATACCGTTATTCTGGAAGATGATGTCGATCTTGAAAATATGAAAAAACCAGAACTTATTGCCTATATCAAAGATAAAATACGTCAGTATGCGGATCAGAGTTCGGTTATATTTGAAAAAAGACCGGTCAGCAATGATCTGCATCCAACGATGAAACCGCTGGAACTTATAGGAAAATTTATGAGGAATAGCAGTAAAAAAGGTTGGAATGTTGGTGATCTGTTTGGCGGCAGCGGGTCAACCCTGATAGCAGCTGAGCAGCTTGGTCGCAATGCCTATGTGATGGAATTTGATGAGCACTATGCCAGTGTGATCATTCGGCGTTGGGAAGAGTTTACGGGTCAGGAAGCAGTAAGGATAGAGTGATGGAATGGCAGAGGAAAAGACGAATGGTTATTACAAAGTTGACATTATAGCGGATCTTTTTGGCGTAAGTGTGCGGCGTATCCAGCAGCTTACACAGGAAGGAGTCATATCTACAGTTGCCACAAAAGAAGGCAGGCGGTATGATCTTGTGCCTACGATCCAGAAGTATGTGAAATATCTTCAGGATAAGGCATATGGCAAGTCAAAGTCTGAAGCGGAAGGAAAGCTGAAGGAGCAGAAGCTCCGGGCTGAAATCGCTTTGAAGGAATCGCAGAGCGAATTACATCGTTTAAGGACAGAAATTGCAGCGGGAAAGTATGTTTCGGTTGAAGAGGTAAAAATGGACTACAGCCGATTTTTTATTTCCTTCAAAAAATTTGCGATGTCTTTACCAAGTAAACTGGCAGGGCGGTTGACCGGTTTTGTTGATCCGGTGGAGGTAAGGACTATTGAAAACGAACTTCAGAAAGATGTGCAGCGGTTACTTAATAGTTTTGTTGTAAACGCTGTGGTTGAAGAAGATGGCAAGGCGTAAAAAAATACCGGTAACACAATACCAGTATGAAGCCCTGCAGTATTTAAGTCCGCCAGAGCAATTAACTGTTTCGGAGTGGGCAGAAAAATATCGTATCCTGGATGCAAAATCATCTGCAATGCCAGGACCATGGAGCAATGACATCACTCCATATCTGAAAGGAGTAATGGATGAGTTCAACAACTATGAGACTGAAAAAATCGTATTTGTAAAGCCGACTCAGGTTGGAGGTACAGAAGCTCTTCAGAATATGATCGGATACATTGTAATGCAGGATCCTGCTCCCACGATGATTGTATATCCGACTGATACGTTGGCGAAGTCCATTTCTGAAAACCGATTGCAGCCAATGTTGAAGGCTACACCAGAGATTGCGAAAAAGTTTGATGACACATCCCCGTTGTTAGAGCTGCAGTTTGATGGAATGTATCTGACATTGGCAGGATCCAATTCTCCATCAGGTCTTGCAAGTAAACCTATACGGTTCCTGATGATGGATGAGGTTGATAAATATCCGGGAGCCAGCAACAAAGAGGCTGACCCTATAAAACTTGCTACGGAGCGAACAAAAACGTTCCATAACAAAAAAATTTATATTACAAGCACGCCTACATTGAAAACAGGGCATATCTGGAAGGAAAAAGAGGATGCGGATATTGAGAAGCATTTCTTTGTGCCATGTCCGCACTGTGGCGAATACATTGAACTGTTGTTTCCAAATATCCGTTTTCCGGATGATGAAGGGATGAGCTATGCTGATCGGGCAGAGTTCGCCACTTATGTGTGTCAGAAATGCGGATGTGTGATTACGGACAATGACAAGCACAATATGTTAAAGCTTGGTGAATGGAGAACTGTCCGGCATAGCACAAAGTATGTAAGAAATGTAGCGTTTTGGATCAATACATTGTACAGCCCGTTTGTACGGTGGTCTGATATTGCGAAAGAATTTCTTCAGACAAAGGATAATCCGGAAGATTTTCAGAACTTTGTCAATTCCTGGCTGGCAGAGCCGTGGGAAGATACAAAGCTGAAAACAAATGCAGATTTGGTTATGGAACGGCAGACAGATCTTCCAGCTTATGTAGTGCCATCCTGGACAAAACTTCTGACAGCAGGAGTCGATGTACAAGAGACATGCTTATACTGGACTATCAGAGCCTGGGGCGATTACCTGACCAGTCAAAATATTGCACATGGACAGGCATTATCTTTCCAGGAAATCGATCAGATTATGAATCTGCAATACCAGACAGAAGACGGCGATCCGGTAGTTGTAAATCTGTGTCTGGTAGACTCCGGTGATCAGACCGATATGGTATATGATTTTTGCGTAACTCATGCAGATTACGCGCTGCCGGTAAAAGGATCCAATCATGCACAGCTAAGTCCTTATAAATTGAGTAAAATCAGTAAAGTAGACAGTAAAGCATATGGCATGACCTTAGTAATTGCTGATGGTAATGCATATAAAGACATGATTGCAGGCAGAATGAAGCGTCCCAATGGACGTGGAAGCTGGATGGTATATGCCGGATGCGATATGGAATATGCGCAGCAGGTAACGGCAGAGCACAAAATCAATGTAAAAAAGAATGGTGTTGTGCGGCAAGTATGGGTACCGAAAAGGAGTCATGTGGATAACCATTATCTGGATGCAGAGGTATATGCGTTGGCAGCTGCGGATATCAGGGAAGTAAGAACACTTCATCTTCGGAATGAAGATCCTGAAGAACTTTTGACTCAAAAAAACGAGGAACCTGAAACACCTGAAGAACAGTGGATCAGAATCAATGAGAACTGGCTGGGAGGATAGATTATGGCAGATACAATATCAAAACAGGAAATGCTGGATGGGCTGAATAAGGCTATATATGCAATTACTGTTGGTGGACAGTCCTATAAGATTGGATCCAGAAGTCTGACAAGAGCTGATCTGAAACAGTTGTATGCTATGAAGAATGATATGGAAGCCCAGATTGCCAGAGAAGAGGCAGGCGATAATGGACTTCTTGGGGATTGCTATGTTGGAGTATTTGACGGGAGGTAATCATGAATTTTATTGATCATATCATAGCGGCGATATCGCCTGAAGCAGCATATAAGCGGGAATCCTACCGTCAGGCATATGAAGCGTTGAGGCAGTATTATGATGCCGGTGATTATAGTCGGGCCAATGCTAATTGGCGTGTCATGAATGCTTCGGCTGAGAACACGGATCGTTACAGCCGGGATAATGTCCGGGCAAGGGCCAGAGACCTGGAACGTAACAGTGATATCATGAATGCAGTGATCGGCGCTTATAAAAGAAATGTAGTAGGCGGCGGTTATCAGATACAGGTAAAGACTGATGATCCGGATCTTAACAAACAGATTGAAAAAGCATGGAAAAAATGGTGCAAAAAGCAGAACTGTGATGTAACCGGGACCCAGAGTCTGAATCAGATGATTCGGATGGCAGTAAAGCGGAAACGGGTAGACGGAGGCATTCTTTTTGTGAAGAGATACACCTCAGATGGATATGTACCATTTAAGCTTCAGATGATAGAGGTGGATGAGCTGGATCTTACAGCGATGCAGCCGAAAAACGCAGGAAATAAGATTATTGGAGGCATTGAGTATAATGCATACAATAGGCCTGTAGGATATTTTATCAGACAGTATGACATTGATGGTTTCAGCCAGCGAGAGCCGGTATATGTGGAAGCCAAAGATGTCATTTTTTATTTCACGAAAAATCGCCCATCACAGCTTAGGGAAATATCTGATATGGCTCCGACCATTCCGCGGATTCGTGATATCAATGAATTTATGATGGCTGTATCGGTAAAGGAACGTATTGAAGCATGCCTTGCTGTATTTATCAAAAAGGCATTGCCAACGTCTGGAATAAACCCTTATGGCCGCGGAAATGCACCCGCAGGAGATCCACGTATTTCCTATGAAGGAAAAACCATCAGCCCTGGCATGATTAAAGAGATGAATGCCGGGGATGAGGTACAGGTGGTGAACCCTTCCGGGCAAGGGTCCGATGCTACTAACTTTGCAAAGCTGCAGCAGAGGCTGGTTGGAGCAGGACAGGGGATCAGTTATGAGGCAGTCAGCAGGGATATGGCAGAAAGCACATATTCATCGACTAGGCAGGGGCTGATCGAAGATGAGATGACCTACAAGGAAGAAAAAGAACTCCTGATGGAGATACTTGATGAGATCTATGAAACATTTGTGATATCAGCTGTATTAAGTGGGAAAATTGACATTCCCAGATTCTGGGTGGATAAAGACCGGTATCTGGATCATGAATGGATTCAGGAACCGAAGTCATGGATTGATCCTCAGAAAGAATCGAATGCAACCAAGACAGCCATGCAGACAGGTCAGAAAACCTTTAAGCAGATAGCTGCGGAGAATGGCCGCGACTGGAGATCACAGATTGATGATATGGCAGAGGTCCTTGCTTATGGAAAAGAGAAAGGCGTAGACATGGGAGGTGTGGTATTTGGACAGACAGAAGATCCAGTGCCTGACGAGGGCGGCGGAGATGAAACCAAGCGAAAGAAAGAATAACGAGATGGGCGGGAGTCTGCAGCGTTATCTGACAGAATGTTGCCTTACCAGGATGGAAGGAGAGGGGAATGAAAGAAAATTTACCCTCTCTTTTTCATCCGAAGAGCCGTATAACCGGTGGTGGGGAACAGAGATACTGTCACATACAGATAATGCGGTAGATTTGGATAGATTGAACTCTATTGGCGTGGTGCTTTATAACCACAACCGGGATAAAGTTATCGGAAAGATTCTGCGTGCCTGGGTCGATGGCAATCGAGGCTATGCAGAGATCGAATTTGATACCGATACTGAAGCAGAGGTTATCTATCAGAAAGTATCCGGCGGTACCTTAAAAGGTGTGTCTGTAGGATATGTGGTAGATGTGTGGGAAGAAGTGTCTGCTAATAAGAAGTCCAGTGATGGGCGATTTACGGGACCGTGTGATATTGCTACACGATGGACCCCGTATGAGATATCCATCGTCAGTGTACCGGCAGATCCGACAGTTGGTGTTGGCAGATCGCAGGAGCAGGGCGAAGGGAAAAAGGGAGTAAGCAGCTTTTACTACTATGAGAAGCAGCTCCAGATAAATAAAAATCATTTGACAGGAGGTAAAGATTTATGAATCGTGAACAGATGATTCAGAGACAGCAGGAGCTCCTTAATACAGCAAGAGCTGCACAGAGAGAGCTTACTGCAGAAGAGCAGGCGGAGTTTGACAGCCTGCAGAGATCTATTGATGCACTGGATGCTCCGGCAGATCCGGCACCGGCAGCACCGCAGGGAGAATCACCGGAGAGTGTGCGTGTAGCAGAGCAGGAGCGTTGCCTGGAAATCACTAATCTGTGCCGGGATTTCAATGTGTCAGCGGAGGACACAAGTAAGTACATTACAAATGGAACTTCTGTGGATGCGGTGAGAGCAGCAATCCTGGATAACATGAGAGCGACAGGTGCGCCGATTGCTTCCAGAGGAAGAGCGGAGTTGACTACTGATGAACAGGACAAGTTCAGAGCTGCTGCAGGTGATGCACTTGTAATGAGAAGCGGTATTGCCCTTCAGAACCCGGCAGAAGGTGCCCGTCAGCTGATGGGAATGTCCTTGCGTGATCTCGCCATCGAATGTATGGGAAAAGAAGGACAGACCGGTCTTACCAGAAGATCTGCTGATGAACTGTATGGAATGCTGATGAGTAGACAGTTCTACAATCCGACTGCTGCATTCCCGGCTATCCTTGACAATGCCATCAATAAGGCATACGTGGAGGGACACAAGACAGTTGCAGTAACCTTTGATCAGTGGACGAAAAAAGGAAGTCTGAAAGACTTTAAGACACATGACAATAATTATTTGGCAGGACCGGCAGGAGAGTTCTTGGAGGTTCCAGAAGGCGGAGAACTGAAACATGATATTTTCAGAGATGAGAAGCTTCCGACCAGAAGGCTGAGAACCTATGGCCGTCAGTTCACACTGACAAGACAGGCATTCATCAATGATGATATCGATCTTGTTACCAGAATCCCGGCCAAGTATGCCGCAAGCGCAAGAAAGACCATCAACAAGCAGTGCTATCAGATTCTTGTGAACAATCCGGCGGTATATGATGGAACACAATTGTTCAGTACCAAACACTGTAATCTGCTTGCAAAGGGGACTGGTATCACAAAAGAAGCTGTACAGGGCATGATTCTTGCGCTTCAGAATCAGTATGATCAGTTTGGTGAAGCTATTATAATCAGACCAGCAATTATCATTGTTCCGAGTGGTTATATGTTCGATATGTACACGCTGTTCTTCAGCCCGACTATCAATACATCTGATAATACTCAGGCAGTGAACCCACTGTACAGATACAAGGATAGCATCACCGTAATAGAGGATCCGACCATCAATGCGCTTTGCGGTGGTTTTGGAAACAAGATGCCGTGGTGGCTGCTTGGTGCGAAAGACGATACTGATTTTGTTGAGGTTGATTACTTAAATGGTCAGGAGATTCCGAACATCAGAAGAATGGAGACTCCTGGTCAGCTTGGCTTTGTATGGGATATTTATCTTGATTGGGGTATCAGTGTAATGGATTATCGCGGAGCAATCATGAATCCTGGCATTGAAGTTAAGAACCCGATTGAACTGGCATAGAAAGGAGAGAGCGAGCATGAGTAAAGCTATTTACTGGCAGAGAGGCGAGAGCCTTGATTATGTAAATACAGGTGTAACAGTGATCGAAGCAAACTCGATCATTGATCTGAATAAACACAGGATCGCAGTGGCTGGTACATCGATCAATCCGAATGAGAAAGGATCCATCCATGTGACGGGTGTTTATAAGATTCCGAAGACCGACAGTGGAGAGATTCAGTTTGGAGCAGATGTATATTTTGATGGTACTGGTATCACTGCAACAGCAGGATCCAATACACCGGCAGGATATGCAGCAGAAACTTCCGCTGCAGGAGAAAGCCAGATTCTCGTTAAACTGCTTGGTTAGGAGGAACTGATATGGCAGCAAAAAAAGAAGTAGAGACTGTGCCGGAAATTGTTGAAGAGACTGTGCCGGAGATTGTTGAAGAGACTGTGCCGGAGATTGTTGAAGAGACTGTGCCGGTGACGGAAGGAAAAGTAGAGGAACCGCTTGTACTGAGAGCGGTTTCTCATATTTTGTACCAGTCACGCCAGTATACACCTGGACAGGAACTTCCGACAAATAATCTGGATATGGTGAAAGCATGGATTGATGCTGGAACTGCTGCATGGATGGGAACAGCATCGGATCCGGTAAAAGCAAGACCGGCTACAGCAGTTGGTGGTCTTGCTGGTGAGGCGGTAGGACCGGAAACCGGATCAGAAGGTGATCTGGTTGGCAGAGTTCCGGACACAGAACAGCGAAAGGAAGCATAAGTTATGATGTCGTTCAAGGAGCTGGTTGATCAGGATAACCGGACTGTGTTTATGAATCTGGATGAATTTGCAGATACACATGTGATCAATGGAAAAGAGATTCCATGCATCATTGACAATAATGAGATGATTGATCGTGAAAAGCGGTACCAATACAAACGAAGCTTGTATGCCGATGGTGTATATCTGAAAGAAGTCCTTTTGTATGTTAAGGCAGAAGACTTTGGCCCTTTGCCAGCTGTTGGACGTGCACTGACTCTCGATAAGAAGAGTTATATCATATCAGATGCTATTGATGAGGGTGGAATCTATTCCATCAGTTTGGAGGCGAATAAGACATGATCCATTTTCAGGTAGAGATGCAGGATCTAACAAAGATCGAAGCGGCTCTTGGAATGACAAGGGATAAATCGAAGATCGTTCTCCGAAGTGCTATCAATAATGCTGCCAAGCAGATTGAAAAGAACATGGTGAAAGAGACCAAAGGTCGGTATGTTTTCAAAAGAGACATTAAATCTGCCAACAGCATTAAGAAAGCAACAACACGGAATATGCAGGCAATTATTACAGTTCGTGGTACAGCTAATGAGTTATATGATTTTCAGGTTCGTCCGCAGACTTATTATCCTGGAAGCAAGGGTGCACCTAGTTGGATCAAGGCCCGCGGCAAAAAATCTGGAAAGCTTCAACGGATAGCTGCCCGGATGGGTTCAGGCGGTGATCAGTACAAAGGATTTGTAGTGAAATATCATAGTGGACATCTTGCATTTGCAGAGCGTGTACCAGGGAAAAAAATGAGATCAGATCCCAAGAAGGAAGCGATAGAGACTCTTTATTCGTTGGCTACTCCAAAGATGGAAGAAGTTGTGTATATGGATGAAATCCATGAAGGTGTGATGGATCTGCTTGAAAAGAGCATTGAAACACAAATCTATAGATATATGAGGTAAAGCGATGACACCGTTAGAATTGCAGGATGCTCTGGTAACAGAAATCAAGCGTATTTTGAAGCTATATGAGTATAAGACTCCGGCAGGCGAACGAGTCCCTATGAATGTATTTGCACAGTCCATTCCGATTCAGGAAACGGATGAGGAAGAGGATCCGATTCCGTATGTGATTGTCAGGCTATCAAGTGGCGAGAATCCATTGGGGAAGGATAGCTTCAATACAGTGAGTGTTGTGTTGGTTATTGGCATTTATGATAATAACCAAGATGCTCAAGGGTACAGAGATGTATCGAACGTTATACAAAAAGTATACGAACGATTCAGTGAAAATCCTTGTTTGAATTACCTTGCCTCATATGTGGGGGATTTCCAATGGGCATTACAGGAGGATAATTATTATCCGTATCATTTTGGAGCCTGTCATATGAAGTTTCATATAGCAGCAGTCAGAAGGGAGGATCCACTGACTTGAATGAAGAAAAATCAATTGAAAAAAATGCAGTTGAATTAACTGATGAGAAGTCAACTGTTAAAGAACCAGAAGGACCAGGGAACTTAATGTATCTTGGTCCTTCTCTTATGGGAATCATTAAACATTCTACTGTATTTCATAACGGTATTTTACCGGATAAGGTACAGAAATGCTGCGATGATTATCCACCGATGAAACGGCTATTTGTTCCTTTGAGTGGCGTGCCTGCTGCAGTGAAGGAGCTTGGAAAAGAACAGAGTGTGCTTGGCACAATTTGTTCACAGGTATTAAAGAAATTCTCAGGAGGGAAAAAAGATGGCATATAAACATGGCATTCGGATTCAGGAGAATCCGACAAACGTTGCTGCTCCGGTAATGCTTGAAAATGGTGTGCCGGTGATCTTTGGAACAGCACCTGTCAATTTGGCAGCTAATCCGAAAGCAGCAACCAATCAGCTGTTTCTTTGCAAGACTTTTGCAGAAGCAGTACAGAATCTTGGTTATTCAGATGATTATGAATCATATACACTTTGTCAGGCTATGGATGCTTTTTTCAAGGCATTTGGAGTTGGACCGGTAGTGTTATGTAATGTATTGGATCCGGAGAAACATACAGCTGAGTATACAGAGGAACTGTCGGTGGTTGACGGACAGGCAGTATCGGAAGTAAAGGGTGTGCTTCAGGAAGGACTTACGGTTGCTGGAAAGGAACTGGATACAGATTATACCGTTGATTACAACGATGATGGCTGCAATGTATTCACTATGCTTACAGGTAACACAGATCCGCTTCGGGTCACTGGTAAAAAATTGGATCCGAAGAAGGTAAAAGCATCTGATGTGATTGGATCCTATGACGTTGATACTGGAATTGAGACCGGTTTTGAGCTTGTGCGCAAGGTATATCCGGCATTTGGCCTGACTCCGGGGCTGCTTCTGGCACCGGGATGGACACAGGATCCTTCTGTTGGTATCGCACTTGTCAATAAGTGTATGGATATCAACGGCTTATTTCGCTGTGAATGCCTTATCGATTTGGACACGGAGACTGTGACTAAGTACACCGATGTAGAGCAGGCGAAAGCAGATTCTGGTATTACATCAGAACATGCAATCCTGCTCTGGCCGAAAGTTAAATATGCAGGAAAAGATATGGCATATTCCGCCATGTATGCAGCACTGGTAGCCTATACGGACTATCAGAATGACAATGTGCCGAATCTGTCCCCGTCTAATCATTCGCTACCGATCAGTGCTACGGTGTTGGCAGATGGAACAGAAATACTTCTGGACAATCCGCAAGGAAATGAGCTGAACGCAATCGGAGTTGTTACTGCCCTGAATCTGAATGGATACAAGGCATGGGGAAATAACACAGCAGCATATCCGGATGTGACAGATCCAAAGGACCGTTGGATCTGCTGCAGAAGATTCTTCTCCTGGTGGGGAAACAGTTTCATTACAAGATACATGGAAAAGGTGGACAACCCGGCAAATTACCGGTTGATCGAGAGCATTGTGGATACAGAGAATGTACGCGGAAACAGCCTCACATCCATGGGAAAATGTGCCGGAATAAAGATGGTATACGATCAGGCTGACAATCCACTGAATCAGGTTCTGGATGGAAGGATCGTATTCCGGCAGTACTTGGCTCCATATACTCCGGCTGAAGATATCTTGAATATTCTGGAATTTGATCCGTCTATGATTGAGACGGCATTAGGTGGAGGTGAGTAAGTATGAGTAGCATTACGAATGTACCGGAAATTATCAATAATTACAATGTATACAACAATGGAAACGCTCTTATCGGTGTATCAGGAGCTGTAACACTTCCTACGTTTGATGCAATCACAGAGGAGGTGTCAGGAGCCGGAATCCTTGGATCCTATGAAACTTCTGTTCCAGGATCCTATTCCTCCATGACACAGGAGGTTCCGTTCCGTATTTTGGATGAAGATATCTTCTCTTTGATGGATCCGTCTTCTATGGTTGATCTGACATTCAGAGCATCTGCCCAGAGTACGGTAAAAGCAACCGGTGCACTGGATTATAAAGGCATGCGTATCGTAGAGAGAGGTCGTCTGAAAGGCTTTACACCAGGAAACTATGAACAGGGAAAACAGATGGGATCCAGCGTCACACTGGAACTTTTGTATATTCTCATTGAGGTTGATGGTACGAAAAAGCTGGAATATGACAAATTGAACTCTGTGTTTATCGTAAATGAAAAAGATTTGTTGGAGAAAGTGAGGGCATATAGCTGATGGAAAAAGATATGGAAGTTTTAATGGCCGATCAGATCGAGGATCCGGAAGAAGAGAGTCTTGTGATCAAGTTTAAGAAACCGTACATTTTTGAAGGCAAATCCTATACGGAGATTGACCTTTCAGGTATGGATGATCTGACGGGTGCAGATATGATCGCAGTAAATAAGATCATGAAAAGGGTATCACCTGGTATTGATGTAATGCCGGAAGTGTCCGTGGAATATGCAGCCTATTTTGCATCCAGAGCGGCAAAGCAGCCTGTAGAGTTCTTTACAGGAATGCCACCGAGAGAAATGATGAAGGTGAAAAACAGAGTCATGGGTTTTTTATTCGGATCGGAATAAGCCCGGAAGATCTTCCAAAGTTGCGGAAAATTATAATTCAATTATCAATGACGATACAGGCAGGGATAGAATATCTATATTCCCTGCCTGTTTCAGAATTATTGGATCTGATACAGGAGGTGTCGGAGGTTGTCGACGAACGGAAAAGAATACAAGCTGGCTATAAGAATCGCCGGAATTATTGATAAATCGTTTAATATGGCTCTGGCATCTACAAAGGGAAGCCTAGCGGCATTCAGTGCCACTATGAAGACCATGGACCGCGATTTTACGAAGCTAGATAAAGGATTCAACAAAATTGTAGGTGTCGGAAAAAAATGTTTCAACGTAGTTGCAACTGCAGCAGGAGTTGCAACTGTGGCAATTGGAGCAGCAACAGCTGCATCTATTAAGTATGGATCTGAATTTGAAAGTGCTTTTGCAGGAGTCAAAAAGACTGTTGATGCAACAGATGCTCAGTACGCGAAGCTGCGGCAGGATATTCTTGATATGACAAGAGTGATTCCATCCAGTGCCTCAGATATTGCAAAGGTCATGGAGATTGCCGGACAGCTTGGTATTGCTACAGATAGCTTAACTGACTTCACGGAGACTATGATTAACATGGATGTATCCACCAATCTGAGTGCGGAAGATGCTGCGACCAGACTTGCAAAATTCGCAAATATCATGGGTATGGCAGATATTGATAAATCTGGAATCAGTAACTGGGAACGCTTGGGATCTACAATCGTTGACCTTGGTAACAAGTTTGCCACGACTGAAGATGATATTACAGAGATGTCGCTGCGGCTGGCATCATCAGCAAAACAGGTAGGTCTGACAGAGGCACAGGTAGTGTCCTTGTCCACGGCTATGAGTGCGGTTGGTATCTATGCAGAATCTGGTGGATCCACAATGTCCAAGCTGTTGAAGAAGATGCAGCTTGCGACAGAGCTTGGCGATGGTCTTGAAAACTATGCATCTGTGGCTAATATGACAGGCGAGCAGTTCAAAGAGTTGTTTAACGAAGATGCGACAAAAGCACTGTCGGCCTTTGTTGGTGGTCTGAACGACACGGAACGCAATGGCAAATCAGCGGTTGCTGTGTTGAATGATATGGGGATCAATGAAGTACGATTGTCCAATACGGTACTTGCGTTGGCTAACGCACATGATGTATTAGACAGAGCAATCGAGGTAGGTAATAATGCTTGGGAAGAGAATACCGCACTTGCAACAGAGGCGGGAAAACGGTATGAGACTGCAGAGAGCAAGGTTCAGATCTTGAAAAATACAATGCAGGAACTTGGCATTGTTGCTTATGATGAGCTGAGAGAACCATATGTTGATGCTATTGATATGATCACTAAAAAAGTATCCGGTCTTACAGACTTTATGGGAAGCTCCAATGGAGCGGCTAAGTGGATCAGGAATATCAGTACAGAGATTCCGACATTGCAGCGGAATGTGAAAAAATATAGTAAGCCCATAACATCATTCTTTGGTGTGCTTAAATCGGTTGGTAAATGGTGTGTCGATAACAAAGATGTAGTAATTGGAATGATTACTGGAGTAGGATCTGCATTGATCACTTACAAAATATCATCTTCAATCGTACATCTTACAAATGCTCTTGTTGGGCTTACAGCTTTGAGCGCACCGACCCAAATTGTATTGGGAATGGTAGTTGCTATTGGTGCTTTGACTGGGGCAGTTAATGCATACAAGAGCTATGAACAGGGGCTTGCTAACAGCAGTCTCGAAAAACACTTTGGAAATATTGCATTGTCGATGAAAGATATTCAGGCAGTTGCTGAGTATATTGTTGATTCCAAGAGCCTTTCTGGTGTGAAAAAAGCACTGGATGAATTTGGCGAGCTGGATGAGATTTCAGGAACCATTGAAAATGCCGTTGCAGATCTTAATAAGATGAACTGGATGGTATCAATTGGAATGGAATTGACACCGGATGAACAGGAATCTTATAAGACGACAGTAGATGATTATGTACAGGCTGCCAAGGAATACGTGCAGCAGTCACAGTATGCAGTATCGCTAAATCTTGCTGTTACACTTGGAGAGAGTGATGAAGGAGCTGATATTGCATCGAAGGTAAACCAGTTTTACCAGAACTCCTATGATGAGATGACTTCCCTGGGACAGAGCCTGAGTGAAGCAGTCAACGAGGCATTTGCAGACAATGTACTTGATGCATCGGAGATCACTCAGATTGCAGATCTTCAGGCTAAGATGGCAGAAGTTCAGAAGAACCTTGCAACAGGAGAGTTTGATGCGGCGTTATCCGTTTTTCAGATGGATTATAGCAGCGGATCCGGACTCACAGCAGATTCTTTCTTGGATCTGCAGGAGAAAATTGCAAGTGAGATTGAAACGGCAAAGCAGGCATATACAGACAGCTATGAAAAGAGTTATGCCGCTTTATCAGCGTCGCATGCTTCTGGAGATTTGTCTGATGATGAATTTCAATCAGGAATTGCACTGGCGCAGGAACAGTATTTGAAGAACATTGCAGATCTGAATGTCCGCAGTGCATCCTTCCAGGCAGACACGGTCATGAGTGCCTATAGTGACGTTCTTACAGACAATATTGCTACTATGAACGAGAGCATCAGCACTGAAATAGAATCGTTGATGCAGAAGGGATATAGTAGCCCACAGGATTGGCAGCAAGGACTCCAGACAGTCCTACAGAACATACAATCCGGATTCAATATTAGCAGATCTGACAGTCTTGCATTAGGAGATCTGTATGATTCCATGCAGACTCAGCTGCAGCAGTTAAAAGATGTTGCAGCTGAATACCAAGATGCTGGAGAGACTATTCCGGATGAGATAACTAATGCGATCAATAATATCTACTCTATTGGAGCGGTATCCGGCGATCAAGGCGCACTGTGGGAGCTGATCGGGCATGATCTGAGTGATAATGAAGAATATGCCACACTGATTGCTTTGGCGCAGGAAGCCGGTTCTACGATCCCCTATGAGATCATGGATGCTATGACGGATGATGGAGCGATGGAAGATATCCAAGAAAATGTTGATTATATTCTGGAGTCGATTAAAACTGGACTCGGTGAAGGTGTGGATATCACGATTCCGGTATATTATGATCTGGTTGCAAATGGTATCAGAAGTAAGAACATAGGTATTCCTTCATCGGAAATCAATGTCAATGCATTTCGTAGTAGTGAACAGCTTGATGAGTATATCAATCATCGTGCAAATGGCGGTCTTGCTACATCACCGGAACTTACCTGGTTTGCGGAGAACAATCCAGAAATGGCGATTCCAATTGATGGAAGTAGGAATGCGATTTCTTTATGGGAGCAGACTGGAAGGCTTCTGGGAATGGAGCACAGGCTTGATTCAGCATCGCTGGATGGGGCATCGTCACCGTCCATAGAGTACAGTCCGGTATTACAATTCTACGGATCGGCACCGAACAAGGATGATCTGACGGATGCACTCAGGATTTCACAGGATGAATTTGAAGACATGATGGATAGGTATTTGAAGAATCATGGTCGTGTGGCTTTTGGATAGGAGGCAGCATGGCAAAGGTTTATAAGACAAAATCCGGGGATACCTGGGATATCATAGCAAAAGAGGTATACGGCGATGAACTGTACACCTCTTTTTTGATGGGGAACAATCAGCAGCATCTTGGTTACTTTGTGTTTCCGGAAGGTGTGCTTTTGGAAATAAAGGATAAGCCAGATAAAGATGATGACTTTCTTCCAGATTGGAGACAATGATGGCAATTCCAAGACAAGTCAGCTTGACCGTTGATTATGACGGAACAATAAAAAGACAGCTTGGCGGTGGAACGGCTGCCGGAAACGGATCGGCGGCATCCGGATCCGGTACTTATACAGTCAGATCTGGTGACACGCTATGGGCTCTTGCCAAGAAATATTATGGATCGGGAGCAAAGTATACGATTATCTATGATGCCAACAAGGAAATCATTGAGTCAACAGCAAAAAGCCATGGAAAGAAATCATCGAATCATGGACACTGGATCTGGCCAGGGGAGCAGCTGGCAATTCCTTCCATAGGGGCATCAGGAAGTGAAAGTCAAACAGGTGTGCAGATCATTGGTACACCGAATCCAAAGTTGGGAAAGATCATTGCAGAGACGGCGGAATCCTTATCATACACAGATGTGTCAAATGGAGAATCGGACAGCATATCCGTATCCATGCATGACATTGACAAACATTGGATCGGAAAATATAAGCCGCAGCGGGGAGCAGCCTTTGGGGTAAAGATCAATCTGAAAAACTGGAGAAAGAAATCATCCGAAGAGGTTTTTAACTGTGGAAACTTTATCATGGATGATATCAGCTTTTCAGGCAGACCTTTAAGCTGTGTGTTATCTGCAGTGAGTGTGCCCGCTATGGATGACTTCAAAGCGCTTCCACGGACAAATACATGGGAAAAAACGACCGTCAGAGATATCGCTGCGAGGATCGCAGACGCCGCCTGTGTGACTTTGGTGTATGAGGCTGATGATATTCAGGTTGAAGAGCTAGAACAGAGCAAACAGACTGACAGCGCGTTCCTATACGGGCTTGCGGAAAAGTATGGACTTGGTATGAAAGTCTATAACCATAAGATTGTTATCTTTGATTTGGTAAAGTATGAAGAAAAAGGATCCGTATTGACGATTGATGAGTCTGAGATGATCAAGTGGGAATATAACGAGACCATCGAAGGAACTTACACGGGTGTGGATCTGAATTACACCAATCCAGATATTGATGACAGCATCAATGTAAGCATGGGTGAGGAAGGCCGGATGTACAGCATCAATGTACAGGCTAACAGCCAGTATGACGCGGAGCTTCAGGCAGCTGCCAAGGTGAACGAAGCGAACCGGAAGATGGAGACACTGACGCTTACGATTCGGGCAGATATCAGGATCATAGCCACATTATGTGTGGACATTACAGGGCTTGAAGCGATAAACGGTAAATACTATGTAGACAAAGTAAAGCACAGTATTGGATCCAGTGGATATACGATGCAGCTTACATTGCATAAAGTCCAGAAGCCAATCAGAGTTGCTGCACTTGCAGCATCAGGAGCAGGTGACGGTCAATGGTATACGGTTGTATCCGGTGATACCTTATGGGCTCTTGCCAAGAAATATTATGGATCTGGCTCCAAATATTCGGTAATCTACAATGCAAATACGGATACGATCGAGACCACTGCAAAGGAACATGGAAAGAGCAGTTCCAGCAATGGTCACTGGATCTGGCCAGGAGAAAAATTATGGATTCCTGCAGGAGGATAATGAGATGGCAATAAGAATCGGAAGAGTTACCAGTGTGTATCCTTCAGAAGGGCGGGTAAAGGTTGCTTATGAGGACAGCCGAAGTTCTTCTTTGCCGCTTCCGATGATGGCACTGAATCAGGAGTATTCAATGCCGAAGATTGGAGACAGAGTGGTGACTCTGCACATGGATAATGGATCCAGCAAAGGATTCGTTATGGGAAATTATTACGGTGGCGGCAGCCAGCCAAAAGCCAATATCGGGTACCGGAAAGACTATGATGGAGCAGCATATCTGGTGTGCACAGGCGGGCATTATCAACTGCAAACGGAGCAGCTTACATTGAATGCCAATTCTTTGATTACACTGAAGTCAGCTAATGCGGAGCTGACACTTGGAGTAGAGAGTGTGCTGAAAGCGCAGAGTGTATCTGTTGAGGCGGATGACATTACTTTGAAATGTTCCTACGGTGAAATCACCATAGAGGATCTGATGAAACGGATAGAACGCATAGAGGATCAGTTGGGACTACCGCATACTATTTAGGAGACGAACATGGCACTTGTAGGAAATCTTGGAAGTTTAATTACATTTGAGGTGAGCAGCAACAAGGTTCTAACTTTTTCCGGGATGAACCGGAAGGTCAGTGGACGATGGGCTGAGCATCAGGTAATAGGTGGAAAAGCAGAAGCAGAGTTTCTGGGACCGGATTTGCAGGAAGTGTCGATGAGCATCTATTTGTCTTCTATGCATGGGATTCGGCCAAGGAAAACCTTGGAGCGTATTCAGGAAGCTGCAGAGAGCGGAGATTATTTTACCTTTGTAATTGGTGGTAAAAAGGTTGGATCAAAGAAATGGAGAATTACCAGCGTCAGTGAGACCTGGGATAACATTATCAAAAATGGAGATCTTGTGTCGGCAAAAGTAAGTTTAACTTTACGAGAATACGTTTAGGAGGATGGCATGGAATATCACATTGATTTGGATTCCAGTGGATTCACTATGGAAGAATTTCAGGACGTTAAGCTATGTTTGGAAACACTTCTGTCTATAGTATCTGGGACACAGGCTCTTGATCGGGATATCGGAATCAACATTGACAAAATAGTGGGTTATCCATATGAGATCGCAAAGAACATGTTGTCCCTGGAAATCATTGAGAAAGTGGAAACCTATGAACCGAGAGTGACCGTAGAATCAATTGATTTTGAAGGCAACATGGAAGGGGTACTTATTCCGATCATACATTTCAGAAAATCGGAGGGGCATTGATGAGTGTAGTTACAGAAAACTTCCCGGATATCAGCTTCATAGATGATGCTACTGTCGAAGAGACAATGAATCAGATGATCGCTGATTATCAGGAAAAATATAAGGAACTTACAGGAAAAGATGTTTCGCTTGGGCAGGCAGATCCGTACAGATTGATCATGTATGCCTGTACAATGCAGATCTATCAGGCTATGCAGTATGCAGATTATGCAGGCAAGATGAGCTTCCTGAAATATGCTTCCGGGGAATATCTGGATAACCTGGCAGCATTGAGAGGCATTACCAGGCTTCAGGCATCGGCAGCATCTACTGTGTTACGGTTTTCTATTGAAACGGTATATCCATTCGCTGTTGCGATTCCACTTGGCTGTAGAGTCACGAATGGCAATGATCTTTTTTTCTCTACGGATGAATATGCAGAGATTAAGGCTGGAGAACAGCAGGTAACTGTGGCGGCTACTTGCACACAGACAGGCATCCAGGGTAACGATTTTGCACCAGGAGAGCTGAATATCATTGTGAATACGTTGCCATATGTAGTGACTGTAGAAAACATGGTAACTACTTACGGTGGAGCCGATATTGAAGATGATGATAGCCTTCGGGAGCGTGTATACAGTGTGCCGGATACCTATTCCACAGCGGGACCAGATGGAGCTTATGAGTATTTTGCGAAAGAAGCAGACGCTTCTATCAGCGATGTAGTTGTACAGACTCCAGCACCCGGAGAAGTTGTAGTGTATGTAATCTGCGATGGTGGGAAGCTGCCAGAGGATGCACTACTGCAGAAGGTATCTGATCATTTGAATGATCGAAAGATAAGACCGTTGACGGATCACGTTACGATCCGAGCACCTGAAAAACAGGAATATAATATTGATCTGACTTATTACATAGCGAACAGCAAGAAGACGGCAGCCGGTACAATTCAGGCTGCCGTTAATACTGCCATTGAAGTCTATAACACATGGCAGATGGAGAAGATAGGACGGGATATTAACCCGTCTTATTTAATTCAGAAGATCATGGAAGCTGGGGCTAAGCGAGTGGACATCCGAAGTCCGGTACATACAGTTTTACAGAACGATACAATTGCTGTGGCAGGTACGATCAATGTCATGTATGGAGGGGTAGAAGATGATTAAATTTTATGACAGCAATATTGTCAACATCCTTCCGGCATCTTTGGCAGAGAAAGAAAAGACACAGGCATTGGGTTATGCGCTTCAAAAAGCCACGCAGAGATTGTTGGAGCATTGTTCCTACATAAGTGTATATGCAGCCATTGATCTTGCATCTGAACAGGTGTTGGATCTTCTGGCTGCAGAGTTGAATACGCAGTATTACGATGAACAGCTGTCGTTAGAAGCAAAACGCAAGTTAGTCAAATATACCATGATCTGGTATATGAGTGCCGGTACACCGGCCGCAGTTGAAGAACTGGTATCTATTGTATTTGGCAGCGGATCCGTTCAGGAATGGTGGGAATACGGAGATAAACCATATTATTTCAAAGTTATCACGGATGCGTTGCTGACACCAGAAATGATAGAAAAGTTTTCTTCAATGATTCGGCGGGTGAAAAATACCAGATCATGGCTGAAAACGATAGAAGTCCATCGGAATGTCAATACAAAAATGTATGTGACCGCTGGTGCTGTGTCAGTTCCTAAAACAGTAATTGATAACAGCTATGAAGTCCAAAGGAAAGTACATGGATCTGAGTATGCTGCAGTTGCCTTGATACCGACCTCGGCAACAGTGATTGATAGCTGTTATAAAACACAAATAATTGTGAATGGATCCGCACACACGATTGCTGCGGTTGTTCCATATGCAAAAACAATTATACGGGAGGTGAAGTAAATGGCCGCATTTGGTGCAGCAATCCTTACGCAACAAGGATTAAATCTGATAGCAAAAGCACAGGCAGGACAGGCTGCAATTAAATTTACCAAGGCTGCCGCGGGAGATGGTTCCTATTCGGATGGAGAAGTATTGACAGGTCTCACGAATCTTAAAAGTCAGAGGCAGGAGATGCCGATCAATGAAGTGGCAGTTGTGAATGACAGTACGGTTTATCTGAAATTCGTAATATCTAATTTTGCAGAGACTCAGAGCTTGAATCATGGGTATTACGTTAAAGAGGTTGGTGTATTTGCAGAGGATCCGGAAGAGGGAGAAATCTTATATGCCATAGCTGTAGCTGTGAATGATCAGTGGGATTATATGCCTGCATATAACGGATTACATGCAGCTACGATCCTCATGGAATTCTATACAGAGGTAAGCAATGCTGCAGAAGTAACGATCGTCAGCGGAAGTGGAGCCTACGCACTTCAGGAAGATCTGGATGCATTAAGATCTGAGTTCAAATCGTATGTGTTTGAAGATACCTTAGATGACAGCTTCTATGAGCTCTTTGGAGGTGGCAGCGGTGGAGCAGACACATCTATGAGTCGATCAGAGATCATGGAGTCAATCAACACAGAATGGAACGGTGAATCTTCTTCCAGCAAGACAGCGATGTCAGCAATGGAAGTGCAGGAATCCATTGATACCAAATGGGACGGAAGTTCGTCTTCAAGCGATACGGCGATGAACAAAGAAGAAATTGAAGAAGCAACAACATAAAAACATATTACACAGTACTATCCGGAATGCCCGTCTTGACTATGAGAGGAGAAAACAATTATGGCATTAAGTAATAAACATCTTGATGGAACCGGATTATCCCAGTTATGGGCAAAAGTAAAAGAGCTGTTTGTAGCAAAAGAAGCAGGCAAAGGCCTGTCCACCAACGACTACACCACTGATGAGAAAAACAAGTTAACCGGTATTGAGGCAGGTGCTAAGGTCAACGTACAGTCTGACTGGAATGCTACATCCGGAGATGCATTTATCAAAAATAAACCGGAAAGTCTTCCGGCGAATGGCGGTAATGCTGAAACTGTAAACGGACATACCGTAAACAGTGATGTACCGGCAAATGCAGAATTTACAGATACCAAACCGGTTGACATGAAAGGAGCAACTGCATCTGCAGCAGGTACCGCAGGTTATGTACCGGCACCGGAAGCAGGTTCCCAGGGTAAATTCCTGAAAGCAGATGGAACCTGGGCAGATCCGACCAACACTACCTATGAAGAGGCTACTGAGGAGAAAGCAGGTCTGATGTCTGCTGCTGACAAGAAAAAGGTCAACGGTATGGATGCCGCAATCGCTGCAAAAGCCGATAAAGCAACCACCGTTTCTGGTTATGGTATCACGGATGCATACACCAAGATCGAGGTGAATGCCGAGCTTGGTAAAAAGGCCAATACGGCAACTACCCTTGAGGGTTATGGAATCAGTGATGCTTACACCAAAACAGCAGCGGATGCGGCTATCAAGAAAGCTGTAGATACAGCTGTAGCAGGTGTATACAAGATCAAAGGATCTATCGCATTTGCAAAACTGCCGACTCAGGGTATGGTTGCCGGTGATGTTTATAACATCACGGATGACTTTACCACTACCGCAGCATTTGTTGAGGGTGCTGGTAAACAGTGCAAGGCAGGATCTAATGTGGTTTATACCGCTGATGGCTGGGATGTCATGGCAGGAACATACGACTTCAGCGACTTTGTCATGAAGTCTGACATCCAGTTTCTGACTGAGGAAGAGATCGACGCTATCTGCGTACTGTAAGCAGAGATAACAGAACGACTGGCAATAAAGCAAACTATTAAATATTGATTCGGAGACGGGCACTCCGGATAGTACTGTGTGAAACAAAGAAAGGAGAATCATAAAAATGACTGATCTTGAAAAGGTTTTAGGTAAGACCGGGGCAAGAAAATTTTGGAACAAGGTTTGGGGAAATGTGAAGATTCTGACAGGTGATGTGGCTTATAATACCAAGGGAGATCTTCAGACACAGATCAATGCAGTTGCCGATACTGCATCTACGGCAAAAACTACAGCAGACGCAGCAAAAACAGCAGCGGAGGATGCAAAGGTTGCAGCTGGGGAGATCGTGACGGATACTACCGATAAGTTTGATTCTACGAAAGATTATGCGGTTGGGGATTATGTAATCTATGATAATAAGGCATGGAAATTTACTACCGTCCATCCGGCCGGTGCATGGGATGAAAGCCATGTGGAGCAGACGAATATTCTGGCTGAGATTGCAGCGCAAAATAAAAATTTTGCCGAACTAGATGAGAACTTACCTTTCGCTTTTGGAATAGATAAAAACGGTAATTATGGCTACATTAAGGCAGGTGCAGATACAGTTACCCCTTTTAAGACTGGTGATGTAAATGCAGTACACGGTTTCTGCTGGAATCAAAATGAATCTGAAAATACTTATATGGTTGGTCTAGTGAGTTTGTTAACAAACAAGGTGTTTAAGGTAGAAAGTAATTCGATAGTATTTTTAAAAAGTATTTCCAAAGCAACCTTAAAATTACACGTAAAACTATGTGGCGCAGGAAGTTATTGGACAGCTTATCTTGATTACGCACTCAATTCCAACTGGAAAAATATTGCCTCAAATTACAATGGAAACGGATTATCTTCTGGAACATATTGGACTGTTAGCAAAGATATCTCCATACCATTAACAAACATTAAAGCAGGTGACAAAATAGCCTTTCGTAGCAGAACTAATAAAACTTCATGTAGGCTTATCAGCATGACATGTGTACTTGATCAATCTTGATTGTAAATAACAGCTCCTGGATCTATTGGAACATTTTAACCCAACCATCTGAATAGCTTGAACCTAAAATATAGATGTTTATTATTGCTCCAACGTCATATTCAGGGGTTGAATAACTTCCACCTGCCTTTAGGTTTACATACTTATTTACTTTATCAACATATATAGCAATATCTCTAGATGCCTTTATTGTAAACTTATCTAGGTGATTTCCAGCAATTACACTGCATGAACAGTATGACCCAGCTGAATTTTTAGCTGATCTTGTAGAAGTTCCTGCAACTTTACAAATCCAATATGGTTGGGATAGCAAATTGATACTAGATGCCGCAATCATATCCATAGGAACTGCGTTTACTTTAATAATGTTTTTCCATATTCCGTTTGTATCTAGACATTGAATATATTTACTTTCTTCGTTATAACGAAGATAAGGATTACCGCTTTTAAAAGGGACAAGGCTGCCATCAGCCCCATAGTAACCGTAATTACCATCTCCATCGATTCCAAATGATACACCGCCAAAATTTTTATTTTGTTGAGGAAACCGCCTCCAACTTGGTACGATTTCAGTATCAGGAAGGAGGCGGTATTTTGAAGACGGAAGTGATGGAAAAAGTGCTGAACAGGATGGCGGACAAGCTGGATCCGAAGCAACTGCAGGAACTAAAGTCGGCGCTTGTGATCAGCCTGGAAGGATATCAGGTGACTCGGGAAGAGACCCAGTTGTCAACAGAAGTGCATGATAATTGGGCATACGCTCAGAAATTTTTCCAGGCTCTCATTGTGGCCGGAAAAGCGAAAGGGACGATTGATACTTATGGGATGCATATCAGGATATTGCTGGATGATATCCGGAAGCCAATTATGGAGATCACAGATGAGGATCTGATGCTGCATCTGGCCAGACAGAAGTACGGTCGGAATCTTAGCAACCGGTACCTGAATTACAAGAGGCTTGTGTTCCGGACATTCTTTGGATGGTTGCGACGTCGCAAATACATAAGCGAGAACCCGGCAGAACTGCTGGATCAGATTAAGTACGATGTGACTATAAAGAAGCCATACACAGATGAGGAACGAGAAAAAATCCGGTGTAGTTGTAAAAGGGAACGAGATCTGGCACTGGTAGACGTGCTTTACAGCACAGCGGCCAGGGTATCAGAGGTTACAGCTCTGAACAGATCTGATATTGATTTTGTAGAAAACGGCTGCATTGTACATGGGAAGGGAGGAAAAGAAAGAGCTGTGTATCTGAATGCTACTGCCGCATATCACCTGCAGACATATTTGCTGGGGCGTACAGATACGGATCCGGCATTGTTTGTATCATGTAAAACACCGCATAACAGGCTGACCAGAAGTGGGATAGAAGAGATCTTGCGGACATTGGGGGAACGGGCTGGGGTTAAGCTTGTACATCCGCATAGATTCAGACGCACAGCCTTAACCAATGCAGCCAACCGGGGAATGCCACTCCAGGACGTGCAGTGCTTGGCCGGACACAGCAGTCCGAATACCACAATGATTTATTGCACAGTGGACCAGCATAAGGTCAAGGCGGAGCACAGGATGTATTTAGCATCGTAAATCTGCAAGTTCATAGATGGGTATAACACTCGGCTCAGTCGGGTGTGTTTGTTGTGTCTGTGAGGCTGATATGTAGGTACATTTGATCGCTATGACGGATCAGAGCAAAATAAAAATTTGAAAGTAGATGGTGATATGACAATTGGAGAAATGATCGAGAAAATATATAATGCAATTAACTCAAGGAACCCTTATCAGCTTAAAACTATTGGAGTCATAGATGGAAATGGCTCGTTTTCTATTCCTGATGAAAATAAAGAATCTTTTATTATTGCTATACCAACAGAGGTAAAAGTTTCCACAAATGGATATGGAAACTGTAGACTAGACGGTGCATTTTATGGAACTTCTCCTTCTTGGAAGTATAACGAAAATGATAAAGTTGTCACCACAAGCAAGAGTAGCTGGACTATTTGCAATGATTCTGGATCCATAATAACAGGATCAATTAGATGGACCATATATGCTATTGAGTAAAAATTCTCAGAAATACGAATTAACGATAAAATATTGTAGTTTCAGATGAGACTACTGAGTCTTTTACATAAATTGATCCAGTTATTGTAGATAATGATACGTTTGCCTGAATTAGTATATTTTCTGTTATTCCAGTTATAAAACCATTACCGCAACGAAAAATTTTTCCTACATTAGAAAGATACTCCTTTACAACATGAATTTCTCCGACAATTACGCCTGATGTTGATATGTATATCGCCAATTCAGAATAGTCTAAATCTGTTGGAATAGATATGCTACGTTTGGAAGTTTCAAGCTTTTTCCAAATCTGTCTCAGAGAATTTTTATTTTGTCCTACAAAAGGTCATTCACATGAATCCGAGTCCATCGGAATCATATGAATGGCTTTTTCTATACGCCATTAGGAAGGAGGAAAGACCATGGGTGATCCTATCAGTAGAGAAGAGCATGAGGAGTTCCGGAAGCGTATTGAAGCTGAGGACAACCGCCAGAATCGTCGGATCGAGCTTTTGGAGAAGTCAGTGGAGCAGTTTACCAATCTGACAACAGCAGTACAGAAACTTGCTGACAACATGGAATCCATGCTCAAAGAGCAGGAACAGCAGGGCGAGCGACTGGAAAAGCTGGAAGGCAGAGACGGTGAGAAGTGGCGAAACGTGACGGGATACATTATCACGTTTGTTCTTGGGCTTGCAATCAGCTATCTGTTTAAAACAGCGGGATTCTAACTGTATGGAATCATACGGAAAAGGTGAGAGACATGGAAGAGGAAGAAAAGAAAAAGATCCGGACTATGGATGTGATTCTGATTGTGATTGCGGTATTTCTCTTAGTGTTTATAGTATTGATGCTATGGATGTACTACAAGACAGGCGGAATCCCGGACACGCTTTGCAACTGTGTCTTTGCGGTGTGTGGCGGTGAATGTGGAGTCATGGGATGGATCAAAACGACAAAAGATAAGCAGCAGGATCGGTTGTATGAGCTGGAAGATCGGGCTGCAGAGAAGAAGGAGGATAATGAGGATGACACTTGAAGTTTTTCTGATGCTTCTGATGGCGGTCAGTATCATGACTGGATTGGTTACGGAAGCTATTAAGCGGTGGTTGGATGAACGTAACAAGAAATACTACAGCAATGCGCTTGCAGGCTATGTGGCAATTGTAATGTCAGTTCTTTTGTGGTTGGCATATACCGTAATGGTACAGGCGGCGATCAGCGCACAGATGGTTGTTATTTTAATCGCGCTGGTATTGCTGAGCTGGTTAAGCGCTATGGTAGGTTATGACAAGGTAATTCAGGCAATCGGACAGATCAGGGGAGGTAATGTGTAATGGCAACAATCATGATCGGATCCGCGCGGATCGATGAGCGCGGAAAGTTATCTGGAGGAGTTGCTGGTGATCAGAAGCAGACATCCAACACCAACGATACAAAGGGCGAGGTAAGCATGCAGCCATTTTATGTACATAGTAAAGGCTGGTACATCCTGCGACCGAAGAATGCAGCTCTGGCCGCAAAGATGGCTGAGCGGATGACTGCCGCCTGCAACAACAAAAATATCGGTTATGACCAGGGCAACCGCTTAGGAGTTATCATCTATGGAATCGATACCAAGACAAAGACGGAGTGTGACTGCAGCAGCTTGACTAGGCAGGTTGTCAAGGAAGCGTCTGGAAAGGATCCGGGCAACTTTACTACGGCCAATGCGGCAGCGATCCTAGGAGCTACTGGGCTGTTTATTAACAAGATCAGCTATTTGTCCCAGGCAAGGACTCCGGTCTATAACGGTGATATCTTGGTGACAAAGACAAAGGGGCATATCGTAGTGGTAGTATCTGGCAATCCTCGTGGTGGAGGACAATCTACAACAGCATCATCCACCAGCGATACAAAGAAAGGAGCATATAAGATGGATACGATCAGAAAAGGTAGCAAAGGAAAAGCAGTGAAGATCTGGCAGGTGATCCTCGGATACACCGGTAGCAAGATTGACGGAATCTTCGGATCCGGCACTGAGGCAGATACAAAGACCTGGCAGAAAGCGCATGGTCTGACTGCTGATGGAATTGTTGGAGCGAAGAGCTGGAAAGCTGGTCTGGAATCTGCGTAAACCGTGTTACTAATTTGTTACTAAATCTTATGTTTTGACGGGATTTTTCACTATTTTTAAAAGTGAACTTTCCTATAATATAAGGAAAAATCGGCATTGACGAAAATGGGAACAATAGCAATCCTTAACTTTTCTTAAGAATCCCTACAGATTCTTGCTTTTTTTCTCAATACAGGGTACGATAAACTATATTATGATTATAAAATCTTAAGAGAGAAGAGGGCTTAAACATGAATAGAAAAGGCATTAAGAGAATAGGGCTTATGAGTCTGCTCGTATTGAGCCTGCTCATATTTGCACCGGCTGGAAGAGCACAGGCGGCCGGAACAGGAACTGTGAAGAACAGAGTAGTAAATGTACGGTCGAATGCAACGACTGCATCTTCGATCGTTGCGAAGCTTACACAGGGAACCAGTGTATCTATCACATCTGAGACGACAGGTTCTGATGGAAGAAAGTGGTATAACGTATCTTTTAAATACAATGGATCTAATAAAACAGGATGTATCCGTGCAGATCTGTTGAATGCAACAGGTACCAATACGGGTACATCTGCTGCAAATACATCAACAGCATCGGTCAGTGGATTCGGAGATGATTCTATTCTGGCAATTCGGGTAAATTCTGCAAGAGTCCGGAAACAGGCATCAACTTCTGCAGCTATGGTAACGACTCTGAATAAGGATGATCAGGTAAAGCAGAAGACAGCAGTGACTGGAAGTGATGGAAAGACATGGATCAGAGTATCCTTTACTAAAGGCGGACAGAAAACGTATGGTTATATTCGTTCAGATCTTCTGACACTGGTGAAGAAAGGGGATGCATCTGCAGAACCAGCAGGTACGACCAATACTACCAATACCAATACGACACCTTCGGCAAATTCAGGAAATATTCAGACAGATGATATTCTGACGGTAACAGCTACAGCAGTCAGAGTCAGAGAAGATCCGTCTGACAGTTCCAAGATTATCACAAATCTGTTACAGGGAGACAAAGTAAAGTTCAAGAAAACAAGAATCGGTTCAGATGGAAAGCAATGGACGAAAGTATCTGTCACTATTAATGATGTAAGATATCATGGATACATCCGTTCAGATTATCTGGCATTCTACCAGAAGGCCGGAGATGCAGCAGCAAGTACGGTCAATGAAGACACCAGATATGTGAGTGCCAGTGCAGTCAGAGTCAGAGAATCCGCATCTGATAAGTCTACGATTGTGGCAAATCTTCTGCAGGGAGATGCAATAGATTACCGTGGAACAAGAACAGGTGACGATGGAAAACAGTGGACAAAGGTATCTTTTACAATTAATGGAGCCAGATATCATGGATACATTCGATCTGACTACCTGTCCAAGACAAAATAGAATTACATAATTAACATAAAAAGAACCTGGCAGAAATCCTGTCAGGTTCTTAATCTTTTTAATAGTAATTGAAATACTTACAGCTTTAAGTTAGCCAGCAAAGATCCAAGATTCGTAGAAATATTCTCGGACTTCGGCATGGTGTAGTGCTCGTCTTCAGCCGGTTCATCCTCTTTTACAAGAAGAGCTTTCATGCTCAGAGACAGCTTGCCATCTTTGATAGCAATGACTTTGACCTGTACATCCTGTCCAACTTTCAGTACTTTCTCCGGTGATGTGACACGTTTATCAGAAATCTGAGATACGTGTACCAGACCAGACAGACCATTTGCCAGACGAATAAATGCACCGTAATCTTTCAGATTCTCTACTTTTCCGTCCAGTACATCGCCGACTTTGATCTGGTCGAATGCTTCCTTTTCTTTCTGCTTTGCTTCTGCACGCGCTTCATCGCGAAGAATCTCTCTTGCAGAGAGAACCAGACGTTTTTTCTCAGGATCAACAGTGATCACGCGGACACGGATCTTTTTGTTGAGCCACTCGTTCAGATCGTCTACATGATCCAGAGACAGACGGGATGCAGGAATGAATCCGCGAACACCATCTACATAAGCGATCACGCCGGCATTTACAACACCGCCAATTTTTACATTCAGAACTTCTTTGTCATCCATGTACTGCTGCAGGGTTGCCCATACAGGATCCAGTTCCTCAGAATCCTGAGCACCGGATTCTTCAGCAGCTTTGTAGGATGCTTCCAGCTCCTCTTTGAAATCGTCCATTGTCAGTTTTTCTTCCATGGTTATAATCTCCTTAACGATAAAATATAAAATCCCTATTCATCTATTATAGATAGAAAAGCCAGTAAAATCAATGCTATTTTGCTTTTTTACTGATTCCTACAACCACTCCGCTTAATGCAAGAAGTGCTAGTGCATTAGGAATAACCATCAATCCGTTAAAGAAATCTGCTAAAGACCATACCAGGTCAACCTTCAGAGTAGAACCGATGATGATAAATACAACCACCAGCATGGAGTAGATCTTTGTACCCTTCTGACCAAACAGATGCTTCACATTGATGGCTCCGAAGAAGTGCCAGCCAAGGATAGTAGAGAAGGCAAAGAAGAACAGGCAGACAGCGATGAAAATGTCGCCAAAGCTTCCCAGTACAGAGGAAAATGCATACTGAGTCAGGGCTGTTCCACTCTTTCCGCTTGCCATGGCACCGGTGGTCAGGATAGAGAATACAGTCAGGTTCAGAATGATAAAAGTATCAATGAATACGCTGATCATGGCAGCCAGACCCTGGTCATGTGGGGAAGCAGCTGTTGCTCTTGCATGTGCATGAGGGGTAGAACCCATACCAGCTTCGTTGGAGAAGAGTCCTCTGGCAACACCGTAACGGATCGCTTCTCTTACAGTAATACCAGCAGCACCGCCGAGTACGGCATTTGGCTTAAATGCACCAACGATGATCTGCATAAATGCAGTCGGAATAGAATTGATATTCAACAAAATAACGACCAGGCTTCCAATAATATAGATACCAGCCATGATCGGAACGATCTTCTCAACAACAGCAGCCAGTCTTGTAGTACCGCCTACGAAGATGAAGCCTGTCAGCACTGCCAGAACAAGACCGATGGCAATCGCCGGGATATTGATATTTCTTGCTGCAAATACTTCTGCAAATGCAGCTCCGATGGAATTGGACTGTACCATATTTCCCATGAATCCAAGTGCGAGGATAATGAAGATAGAGAAGAGTACGCCAAGCACTTTTCCAAAAGTTCCTTTGAATGCAGCATGGATATAGTAGACCGGACCTCCAGTCACTTCCCCATGTTCTACAGTTTTGTATTCCTGAGCCAGGGTTGCCTCAGCATAGATAGTTGCCATTCCGAAAAAAGCACTGAGCCACATCCAGAAGATGGCACCAGGACCGCCTCCTACTAAAGCAGTGGCAGCACCAGCCAGATTACCGGTACCGACCTGGGCTGCGATAGCAGTGGCAACAGACTGGAATGGAGTCATCTCACCGTTATTGCCTTTTTCGCCGTTGAGGTTCAGATTACCGAATACATGTTTTAATCCTTCCGGGAATTTGCGAATCTGAATGAATTTTAAACGAATTGTGTAGTAGATACCGGTTCCGCAAAGAAGTACGATCAGTATCACGTTCCAGAGTACGCTGTTGGCCGAATCGACCAGAGTTAATAAGTTTTCCATTTTCTTCCTCCTTGTAATTACCTTACATGCCCATTTTGGGCAATAAAATAAGAGCTGATATTCATATCAGCCCTCCAAAGAGTAGAACATTTGCATATGTATGCCCTGTCCTTTTGCCTGAGAGATAGGCGGAAACTATGTCATTCCGCTGTACACCTTCGGCGCTCGTTTTACGAGACTCTCCAGAGTAGTTATCAGGTGTCCGCCGGATAACTAAGCGAAATATAACATAGATTCCAGAAAAATACAAATAAGTATTTCTAATGGGTACTTATTCAGAAGAACGGCCTTCACCAGTCTGCCAGGTCTCCGATGGACTTGTATTCCAGGTAATGGTAGTACCGTCAGTGGTGGCAGTGATCGTACCTTGTTCATCCGTCCGGAAGACAGAGACTCCTGCTGCACGGAGCTTATTCATGGTCTCTGCATGGGGATGACCATATTTATTTCCCTCTGCACAGCTGATGACTGCCCAGGTAGGATCTACAGCGGATAAAAAGTCATCGCTGGTGGAAGAACTACTTCCGTGATGACCGAGCTTTAACACGTCTGCAGACAGTGGCAGACCAGAAGAGAGCATATCCTCTTCGGCCTCTTCCTCAGCGTCACCCGTCATCAGAAATGTAGTGTTACCGTAAGTCAGGCGGATCACAATGGAGTTGTTGTTATTGTCTTTGTATTCCTTAGACGGTGACAGAACTGTGAAAGAAGCATTTCCAAACGTGTAGGTGTCTCCGGGAACAGGATGCTCCACCGGAATCTGTTTGTCATCGATCACGCGGATCACATCCTCGTAAGTTTTCGTATCAGAGCTGTGATCCGGCATAAGTACCCTATCACAGTCGAATTTGTAGAGGACTACATCGGCGCCTCCGATATGGTCTGCGTCCGGATGAGTCAGTATTGCATAGTCCAGTTCAGAGATTCCAAGATATTCCAGATAAGACTGAACCAGGGTTCCTTTGTCATTGTCACCGGCATCAATGATCATAGCGTGATCATCCTGTGTGAGGACCATACAGTCACCCTGACCGATGTCTACAAAATGAACGGTCAGATCACCTGCATTTGCAGACAGATCGGTCTGTGCGTCCTGATAGACGCCCTGTGCAGACTGAGATGCAGTGTCACTGATGGGAGTGATCCCATCATTTCCAAAGGTATAACCGGCAGCACCGAGAAGCAGAACTGTGACGGCACACAATAGCTTCAGGGTGGCGGGGTATTTTTTCTTTTTACGTCGTTTACTCATAGCTGTCTCTCCTTTTTGATGGTTGCTGATTTCCGGGAAAGCAGAAATATATTCTCGGAACAAAACACCAAATATTGTATCATAAGAGTTGACTAAATGAAAGATGTGGTGGAAATTCATTTTGCAAAGAAAATCAAAATGTGGTAAAATTCAGGTACAAAAAGAAGGAGGGGATGCTATGAGTAAACGTATTATTACTATCAGCCGTGAGTTTGGAAGCGGTGGAAGAACAATAGGAAAAATGGTAGCAGACCAGCTGGGAATTGCCTTCTATGATAAAGAGCTGATCGAGAAGATCGCAGAGGAGACAGGATTCTCAAAGAAATTTATCGAAGAGTATGGAGAGCATGCACCGGGAACCAATGTATTTTCCTATTCGTTCCTTGGAAGAGATGCTATGGGGGTATCCATGCAGGATAAGATCTGGATGATGCAGAGAAAGCTGATCCTGGATCTGGCAGAAAAGGAGCCCTGCGTGATCGTGGGACGCTGTGCAGACTTTATTCTTCGTGACAGAACCGACTGTCTCAACGTATTTATTCATGCAGCCACAGACAAAAAGGTGGAGCGTATCGTGAAGCTTTACGGGGAGACGGCTGACAAGCCGGAGAAGCGGCTGATGGACAAGGATAAGAAGCGTCGGGTAAATTATCGGTATTACACGGATCGGGAATGGGGCGCATCTCAGAACTATCATCTGTGCCTGGACAGTGGAGAATTTGGAATTGAAAAATGTGCACAGATCATTGTAGATCTTGCAAAATAGGAATAAAAATGGAGTCGGATGAATGTATCATCCGGCTCCGTTTTTATGGATAGAGATTCAAAAATTTGTATTCTATAATTCAAATACCAGATCCCGGAACGCATCGCCACGTTCTTCAAAATTCTTGAAGATACCGTAGCTGGCAGCGGCGGGAGAGAGGATGCAGGCGCTTCCCCGTGGGGTGACTTTCTTCGCAAGCTCCACGGCATCGCTTAAATGTTCTACAAGATGTAGCCGGTCAGGATCATGGAAAGCAGGGTAACTGTTCTTGATCTCCTCATAGATCCGTTTTCCGGTGGCTTCCATCAGGATAATATGAGGAACCGAATCCACGGACAGATATTCAATCAGTTCTCTGTAGTCGATTCCGCGGTCCATGCCTCCGATCAGGATCGATCCTGGGGACGGGATACTCTTCAATGCCTGGATCGCTGTGTCGCAGATGGTGGAGATGGAGTCATCATAGTAACGGACGCCATCTAAGGAACCGATCAGGCGAAGGCGGTGAGGCAGCGGTTCATAGCTGATTAAAGCTTTTGTAAATGATTCATCATCCACGCCAAGTTCATGGCATACGCCATAATCAAAGGCGATATCCAGATGATTGTGATGTCCCAGCAGACGGATCTCAGATGCAGGAATTCGATAATCACCGCTTTCAAAACGGATTCGTGTTCCGGTCAGGGTCACATCACAGGAAGCGAACCGGTCTGACACGGTGAGAATGTGGGAAAGGCAGGTTCCCTTTGCTGGAAGTACATCCAGTCCGCAGAAGAGCAGGTCCTGTTCCTTCTGATGAAGGTAGATCTGCTGCTTGGCATGGACGTATTTTTCCATGGTTCCGTAGTGATCCAGATGCTCCTCATGGATATTCAAAAGGATCGCAATGTGCGGAGACACATGGATATATTCCAGTTGATGGCAGGACAGTTCACATACAATACGGGAAGCAGGTGTGATCTGTTCCAGAATATCAAAAAACGGAATACCGATATTACCGGCAAGGACCGTGTCCATACCGCTTTCCTGCAAAATATGATAAAGCAGGGTAGAGGTGGTACTCTTTCCTTTGGTACCGGTAATCCCGATGATCTGTTCCCGGTAAGCTTCAAAGAACACTTCGGTCTGGGAAGTGATCAGACAGGTGTATTCATCAGCAGCTTTTGGAAGTACGACTCCCGGACTTTTGAAGACCACATCATAATTCTCTAAAGAGTCCATATAATGTGCACCTGCAAGAAGCTTGATTTCTTCTGAGGAGACAGATTTCTTTTCGCCGGACAAAGTGGTGATTTCCATAGCGGCGGGAAGAGTCAGTGCTTCATTTCCATCGGCGATCGTAATGCTCGCGGCATCGCCCACTTCCAATATGCGGTTCAGGGTGGAACGGCCTTCCCGGCCAAATCCCAGGATCAATATGTTTTTCGCTTTAATCAGTTCGTGTAAACGGCTTAACAAGGCAGAACACCTCCATAGCACTCATCTGTCAGGATCTTTAAAAATTCTTCTGGGAGCAGGTGTTCGCCATCGTAATAGCGGTCATAATCATGACGGTGAGCAAAATTCGCTTCATAAAGCGGAAGCTCTTTGTAGCGTTTCAGAAGAAGCGGCAGCGGTTCACCAGCGGCTTCCATCTGTTCAATAGTAAGACAGATCGCTGCATTTACTTCATGGCGGCTTCCCACGCATTCAAAAGGCTTCTCGCTCTGAAGGCCGGTCAGTTTGTCAAAGCAGTCTTCCATAGAAGCGTCTTCCAGCATATCCGTACCGAAGATCTCTGTGAGTCTCTTGTGACTTAAGAACGGGGACAGGATCAGGAACACGAACAGGCATTTCGGGCAGTGTCCGCACCAGATATCCTGCTTGCTTCCCGCATTGCAGCTGCGGAAAATATTATGATAAGCAGTTGCGCCTGCGAAATATTTTGCAATCTGAAATTCAGACAGCGGGCGAAGCATACTGAAATAATAGACACCGCTTTCCAGCCAGTCCTGTTCATAAGTGTGGAAATCCTGTTCAAATTCAAAGCTCTTGGAGTACTGATGGTTGACCGTACTTCCAGCAACGGTACTTTCATTGGCACTGGACTCGTTGGAGAGCGCCACGTATTTAAGGCCGTACATTCTTGCAGTGATTACAGAAGAAAAGGCAACCAGCGCAGAGAAGGGCGTGTGACCATTTAAGAAGCCCTGTTTGTTAAGCTCCAGCATATTTTTATCAAGTGTACGCTTCACATGGATGCTGTGATCCTCGGAAAGTCCGGAGACTTTGACTGTGGACAGGGTAGCACCTCTTGGATTGATAATATAAGTATAGAGAGGATGTCTGCTCTTTTTCAGCATTTCGATGGTGCAGGCAGAGTCTTTTCCCCCACCCACCGGAATCAGACAACCGCAGTCAGAAGCAGCCGGATCTGTCACATTTTTTTCCGCCTTCGCAGTGAAGACATTGGCAATCTTCTGGATATCAGCAGACGGCTCGCAGACCAGTTCCATAAAGGTGTCATGATCTGCTTCAATGCCGTTGGTATAGAAGAATTCACCCAGTCCCTGATAATAAAGCTTTTTCCACCAGGAAATCTGAGCATCATTGATGATACCGGCTTTCACCACCACTTTCGGCGGGCAGGCGATCTTCCAGTAGCTGACAAGCTCCACCATTCCCAGAGAGAAGATTGTGCGGAGCAGAGTCGGATCTTCTGACCAGCAAGTACAATCTTCTGCTTTTTTCGGGAAGCACCAGGTAGGTGCGAAAGAAGACAGTCCCGGAATCTCAAAATGATAAGTTACCGCAAGATCGGAGGCTGTCTCATGAACTTCATAATGCGTATAGTAGAATACCGGATAATCCTTCCGGCAGGATGTATAAGTTTTTTCCATAAAAATAGACCCCTTTTGTGTCATTGTTTCCGGAGTCTATTTTACCACAGGAATATTTAATTGGAAAGGCTGTCCTGAAGAGCATTTACAATTTCTTCTTCAACTTCAGCCGGATAACCGTCCACAGTGCATACATGGACTTTGTTTACACCATCGATACTTCCGATGGCTACAGTCTGCTCCAGGTACTTGTGCATGTTCTCATAGGAAGGAAATACATGAACGCCTGTCAGCTTCTCCAGGTAAGCGGTCATTCCGAATGCACCCCAGTTGGATACGGTTGCGATAACCAGATGATCCACTTTGTTTACACAGGGAACCAAAGAAAGCTTCTTGGAAATTACATCTTTGAGATTACCCATGCCAATCTCATTTCCACCGTCACCGACACCCCAGGTCGGAAGACCTTTTTTGTGAGCCAGACTGAAGAGCTGATCAATCGTAGCAGTGTTTTCACGAATGCTGACTCCACGCATATTTGCATAATCGTTCTGACTGTTGATACCACAGCGTTCGATAGAGATCAGACCGACCGGATCCCGCTTTAAGAGCAGGTCCTGATAGAAAGAGGCGTCTGCATCGAAGGGAACATATTCTACTTCCAGTCCCATAGGCTCAAAATAATCCTTGCACAAAGCATCTGTTACGATCACGGGCTGATATCCTAATTTTTTCAAAGCCTGCGCAAGTACTTCCGTTCCAAGAGGACCATCGGTCTCGGCATAACCGGCTACATAAAAACCGGTGGTGAGGAAGATCACTCCATGAGGAAGATTCAGAAGAGCTTCTACAGCTTCTTCGCAGAATGCTTTCGGCATGTACGGGCGGAGCACATCCATACCTCTTTGAGAATGACGTAAAATAATATCTTCGATCATATGTATAACCTCTTTCCTTTGCCTTTTTGCGCACATTATAGTTGTATGTGAGGGGAAAGGCAAGAAGGAAAGACGCAATAATGAAAAGATTCAAAAAAGACAGTTTGAAATAAAATATTTTTCTTGAAAAAGAACAGAACAAAAAAATTTAAATCAGCCCAAAGGAGCGCAGCAGGTAGATCCAGCCAGTCATGGTGACAGAAGAAAACATGGTGGACAATACAATCGCATTGGAGGTGAGGACTTCATCATTTCCCATATTTTTTGCCATGATATAGCTGGAAATGGTAGTCGGAGATCCAAGCATGATCAGGATCGCTACCAGTTCACTCTGACGGAATCCAAGATACAGGGCAGCCGGGAAGAACACAGCCGGAAGAATCACCAGCTTGATCGTGGATGCCACCATAGCCGGGCGGAACTTGCGGATCGCATCTGACAGATGAAAACTTGCACCTACATTCAGAAGTGCCAGCGGAGTGGCCGTGTTGGACATATAGGCGATGGCTTTCATCGGAATTGTTGGCATGGTAAGATGCAGAACGTTAAACAGCAGTCCTGCCAGAATGCCAAGAATGATCGGATTTTTAGCCACGTTGATACAGGCTCTGCGGATCTGGGCTTTTTTGTCCAGTCCAATCTGATCGCGGGAGTGGAAAGTCAGGATCACAACAGAGAAAATGTTGTAAAAAGGAACGGCCGATACGATCATCAGAGGAGCCATACCGGAATCACCATAAATATTCTGTACAAATGCCATGCCGAGGATGGCTGCACTTCCTCTGGCGGATGCCTGTACAAAAGCACCGACCATGGACTTGTCCTTCATAAAGATCCAGGTCAGGATCCAGATCACAAGGAACATAATGATGGTTGTGAACATACAGAATAAAATAAATTTAAGATTAAAGACATCACTCATATCAGCGGTAGAAATGTCATAGAACAACAGGGCAGGCAGTGCCACCTTAAATACAAATTTATCTGATACTCTTGTAAATTCTTCAGAAAGGAATCCTGTTTTCATCAGAATATTTCCGAGAATCATGACCAGAAAGATGGGCGCAGTCGCATTGAGACTGAAGATAAAATTTTCCATAATACATACATCTCCTGTGTAAAAATGTGTCAGCGAAAAAACGCATTGACTCATTATAGCACTAATTCTGGATAATAAACAGATAAATTTTCCGGCGGAAGCATAGGCTCCGCCGGATCTTATCAGGTCTTATTGTTTTTTTGAACAGCAGGGAGATCCGCTGTTGTTGCAGTTATTTTTCAGAAGTTCTTCATTACCGGGCGGTCCCAGCTCCAACGGTCTGATGTCAAGCTCCAGAAGATCACCATTTACAAAGGTAAGACACAGACTGTCATCTTCTGGGATAAGGCTTCCTTTGGGAACGGGAATTTTCCCCTTCTGAGGAACCAGATACTGGGAGAAATAAACGCAGCTTATGATGACGGTGAGGCCAACGGTGATCTGACTTCCCGGCACATTCAGATCCAGTACTTTTGGATAAGCGATAGCTGTAAGTCCCTGCACCATATTGTTATTTTCGGAGAGAAAACCAAGATAGGTGATCTTAGGCGTGGTGGCAGTGGCATCTGTGTAGGAGATGCCATAAGGAGTAAACAGATCGAAGGATACTGAACTGGGATTGGTATCTTCATTATAGGATTCATCTGTAGATGGAGGCAGATAGGTCACAGCCTCTGTGTACGAGCCAAGAAGCTGTCCGGAGCAGCTATAAAGCCTGATCAGAAGAGTAACCGTCAGATTCTGCAGAGTGATTTCTGTACAGTTGGGGCGTCCGGCAATGGTGGTAACTGTAGAATTGCCGAAGGTGACATCCAGAACCTGTACGGTCGCCTTTTCAGCGGTGGTCTGTGTGGCAAATGCAGTATTTGTCACGGTGATGGTACGGCAGACGTTGATGCCGATCTCATCATAGATCAGAGGCGCATACAGCGGCAGAAGATCAGGAGTTCCGCAAAGTGGAGATGTACAGACATCCACACAGGGTGTTTCCTGGTGACAGGACTGTCCTCTTGCACAATATTTTGGCATAAGTTTAAGCTCCTTTCTGAAAGAAAGTCTCTATATAGAGTATGTGGACCATTCATTTTTGGTTATGGAGTTTCATATAATGAAAAAAAGAGTGGAGGTTATGGATGAGTCTGTTATTTGAACTGGAACAGCACCAGAAGCTGGTGGTCTATGAAGAAGGAAATCAGATCCTGGCTGTTCGTCTTCCGCTTCGGCGCGGTGGAGAATTCCGTATGAGGGACGGCTGTCTGTCAGATCTGACAGGGGTGATCTACAGAGGGAATATCCGTCTTGCCTGGCAGTCACTGGAACATCATATTATTCTGTCAGGGACGGAGGAGCAAAGTGATCGGATCGTGCTGAGCGATGGATATCATGTAAGGCAGTACGGTGGACTGAAACTGGTGGCAAAGGATCAGGGACTCTGGCTTTTGTACTCTGCAAAAGAGCCGGAAAAGGATGTATGGCATGCCTATGTACAGCAGATGGAAGAGGAGATGGGAGAACCACAGGAATTACCAGGAACGTATGAAAAACGGCCGGTGCTGCAGGCAGTTCAGGAGGGAGGATACACATTTCTTTTGGTAGGAGCAGAAGGAGAAGAGCAATTGTACCAGTGGGAAAAAACATGGATATTGTTGGCGGAAGAAAATCAGGAAGAGAAGCTGCTACCTGGAGAACTTCAGAACCAGCTGGATCTTAGACAGGCACAGCTGGAAGAAAAAGACCGGCAGATCGCATATATCCGTGAAGAGTATGAAAAGCTCCGGCAGATTGCTCTGAAGCTGCAGGAAGACGGTAGAAGAATGAAGGAATATATCGGAATAAAACGAAAAAAAGAATACCCGCCGGAAAGCGGATCATGAAAAGCTTTCCAGCGGGTATTCTGATATTCAGAGTTAATAAAGTTTTTTCGCATGAACAACGAACCGTTTTTCACCACTCTTGGTACAGGTGGAAAGGGAGATCACAGAATCATCCTTAGTCACTTCCACACCGGTATCATATAAAGAAGCAGTCTTCAGAGAATCCAGGAACGAAGCGTAAGTATCATTTGCCCGATAACCGATCGTATAGGTAATATCGGTTGCGTCTGCTTCATGTGCAGAGAAGATCTCATAGCAGTGAGAACCATCAGCCAGATCTACATAAATGTATGGATGAGCCTCTGCGTAGCTCTGGTCACTGTAGTTCTTCAGTCCTGCAAACATAGATCCATTTTTCATGTTGTGTCCATAAATAATAGTATGCAGATCTGAAAAATCAGCAGCATTGGAAGCCTCAACAAAAATGCTTCCAGACCGGTTGGTCTTGTTGTCAAAGGTATGAGTCAGATAGTAGGTATTATCTGTGGTATGTACCAGAGGATAGCTTACAGAAGTATCCGGAATCTCGATCCAGCCTACTGCATCACTGTTGATTCCCTGAAGTGAAGCCAGATCAATTCTGGTCATAGGAGCAGCCACATCGGAACCATCACCTTCTTCATCTTCGGAAGAAGCTGCATTGGCAAGTACGGTCTCAGGATCAGCAGGTGCCTCGGTCACATATTTGCGAAGACTCTTATATTCGCTTTCACCAGACTGATAGCCAAGTAAAATAGAAGCTAATTTCCAGACACTGAACAGTAAGATACAGACACACAGTCCAAGTGCCAGCCCTAACAGAAGCATCCGTCTCTGACGTGCTTTTCTGCGCTTGGCAGAACTTCTCTTCCGTCTGTGAGCATTCGTGTGCACAGTGTCATCCCTTCTATTAGATACCGGTCGTCTGCCGGTTGTTTTTTCCATATTCAGTTTTTGTTTTTTTTCTTTCTTTGTCATAACATCACCCTGCTCCATTCTAACAGATTTGTTTCTTAAAAGGAAGAGCTTAAGAATCTTTTAAGAAAGATTTCCTGCTTTTTTTTCTACAAGAAAGGAAATACTTATGATACAATGGGATGCATAACATTGATAAGGAGAAGAATATGAAAAAGAAAATCGTTATGCTGATGCTGGCAGCAGCACTTGCGGCAACAGCAGTAGCAGGCTGTGGAAAAAATAATATCTCACAGGAACAGACAACAGAAGCAGAGAATTCCAACCGCATCTATGGTGTGATCACCGACGTATCTGCGTCTGAGCAGACCATTACCGTGGACAACCAGTCAGAGGTATCTTCCACAGGAGAGATGATCCTGACCATTGATCCGTCCAATACAGAAATCATCGATGCACAGACCGGACTTCCGGTGGAGCTGTCAGAGGTACAAAATGGAAGTTTTGAGGCCTATCTGGGAGATGCCATGACCATGTCACTGCCGCCGCAGTGTACACCGGATATGGTGATTGTAAATATTGCAGAAGATGAAGCTGCACCACAGTATGCGGAGGTAGCAAAAGATCCGGTTGATTCCACTGATTTGGAGAATGCAATTGTATTGGAGGCAACGGATGGAAGAACTTATGTAATCGACAAAGATGCACAGGTGACACCGTATCTTACCAGAAATATTGTAAAACTGCAGGATCTGACAGCAGGAACTGCCTGCCTTCTGTGGGAAGATGAGAATGAGATCGTAACGAAAGTGATGATCTTTGCGGAGTAATTATGGAAAAGAAAAATTTACTGGCAGTGCTGGCGTTAATGCTGGCACTGCTGATTCTTGTGTTTGCAGCAAAGCACGCCGGACAGAGTGAAGAAGATCCGAATCTTACGATCACGGCTCTGTCAGTGGGAAAAGCGGATGCGCTGGTGCTGAAGCAGGCAGGACATACGGTACTGATCGATACCGGAGAAAAAGATGACGGGGATAAGATCGTTCGTTTCCTGAAAAATCAGGGGATCCATAGCGTAGATCTGTTAGTTATTACTCACTTTGATAAGGATCATGTGGGAGGCGCGGCAAAGGTGCTTGAGCACATGGAAGTGAATGCTGTTTTCATGCCAGATTATGAAGGAACCAGACCGGAGTATGATTCTTTTCTGGAAGCATTGGCTGGAAGAGACGGAGTTCAGAGACTGACCGGAACTACGGAACAGACCATTGGAGAGATGAAGATCCGTGTGCAGGCAGCAGAACAGGCGGATACATTTGCAGATGAAAATGATCTGTCACTGGTCACTTGGGTGACATTTGGTCACCGGAAATTTTTGTTTACCGGAGACATTACAGAGGGACGGATCAGTGAACTGCTGGCATCAGACGAGGATCTGAGGGCAGACTGGATCAAAATGCCGCACCATGGACGCTATGAGGCGAATCTGGGAGAACTTCTGGATGCAGTGGAACCGTCCTTTGCGGTAATCTGTTGTTCCAATAAGCATCCGGCCAGCGCGGACACGTTGAAACTGTTGGATGAGCGGAAGATTCAGGTGTTTGATACTTCAGAAGAAGCGGTGGTGACCACCTGTGATGGAGAACATATTACAGAAGTGAAGCTGCAGAATTTAAAATAAAATCGATGAGGGAAAGGACAGATCTATATGTCAGAAGTGAAGAGAACAGAAGAAGAGATTACACGAGAAGGAAATCCAAGAAAACCCCAGGGGGAAGAAGGAAAAGTCATGCTGGACCGGATGAACCACAGTCATTACGAGGTTACCGGATGGGCACTTGCTCACTGGAAGATCAAAGGTGACGATCAGATATTGGATATTGGATGCGGCGGTGGAATGACCCTTCACCGGATGACGGAGCAGTTGACGACTGGTCATGCGACTGGCGTGGATTATTCTGGTGTGTCTGTTGAAGAAACCGGAAAACTTAATGAAGCGTTCGTGAAAGAAGGAAAATTGACCGTGCTGGAGGCATCGGTTGAGAAGCTGCCATTTAAAGATGACACGTTTGACAAGATCATCACCGTAGAAAGCTTCTATTTCTGGCCGGATCCGCAGGCAAATCTGAAGGAAGTCCACAGAGTACTGAAAAAAGGCGGTACCTTCCTGTTGGTAGCAGATGTTTATCAGAATGGACATCTGACTGAACAGCAGAAGAAAAATATTACGAGATATGAACTGTTCAATCCAACAGAAGAGGAGTTCCGGGAAATCTTTCAGATTGCCGGATTTGCGGAAACCGTGATCCATACCAGAGATGGGGAAAACTGGATCTGCGTGGAAGGACATAAATAAAAGGTTATTTATTTGTGCTGTCCGCGTCAATTACAGACTGGATCTGTTTCATCAGAGCATCATAATTGTTCTGGTTATCAATTCCTCCGAGCAGGGGATCGCCCACAATATTGCCATTTCTATCGACTAATATGGTTGTAGGAAATGCCATAATATCGGAGGCGTATTTGCCTGCTTCGGAAGAAGAATCAATGGAAAGATTGCGGTATTTGGCACCCTGACTTTCAAGGATGGATGCAGCTTCTTTCATGGCAGCTTCATTGCCGTCGAAGGTTTCGGTATTGATGCCTACAACTTCGCCGCCCATTGATCTGATGGCATCGTTCAATTCATTGAGCTTGGATAACTCGGCAACACAAGGTTTGCAGCCGGTAAACCAGAAATTGACGACAGTTACGGCATTGTCGGAAAACAGGCTTTCATCGACAGAATTACCATCAAAATCCTGGCCGGAAAAATTCTTGAAGGGAGATGCATCTTCGGAATTGTTTTTCTGGTCGGCAGTATCTGATGCTGCATTTTTGCTTTCAATTTCTGCAATCTGATCTTCGATTTTTCGTATGGTCTCAATATCGTCCGTAAGTATTTTCAACTCGTCATCTGTAAAGGAGTCCTTGTTTGCTTCAACGGTATCAGCCAGATAATCAGCATAATTTCCGCTGGGATCAGCATTGCTTTTTCTCATCATGCCAAATACCTTGTTCCATGCCTCTTCATGATCTGCAAAAAGCTGGTTCTCCTGCTGATACAAATCGTTCAGTACAGTGTCGGAGCTGTCTGAGGTTGTGTCAGATTCCGTCAGGGACGCATTGTTTTCTTTCGTGTCAGCAGTATCTGTTGTGCTGCAGGCTGTAAGCAATAATGCGATACAGAGTGTAAAAATAGTAAGAATTTTTTTGTTTGTTTTCATGAATGATTTCTCCTTTAAATAATAGTAATTAGATTATTTTCTTATAAACCGATAATGGATCGCATCTTTAGGACAAGCCTTGATGCAGGCACCACATCGTATGCATTCCGGATGATCTGGATTCTTGCACACATCCACATCCATTTTGCATGCTTTCGAGCATTGACCACATCCGACACATTTGTTGTGCTCAACATTAATGTTAAGAAGGTTGACCTTATTAAATAATGAGTAGATCGCCCCGAGAGGACAGATCCATTTACAGAAGGGTCTGTAAAACAGAATACTTAGCACAATAACGGTAATTAAAATAAAGCATTTAAAAGAAAAGAGCTTTCCAAGTGCGGACCGTATAGCTGCATTTCCTAGGGAAAGCGGGATAGCTCCCTCCAGAACTCCCTGTGGACAAATATATTTGCAGAAGAAGGGGTCCCCCATTCCGATAGAGTTCGTTACAAACATCGGCAGAAGTATAACGAAAACAATAAGAATGATATATTTCAGGTATCTTAGGGGCTTCAGTCTGGCTGTGGAACATTTTTTTCCGGGGATTTTATGAAGCAAATCCTGAAACCATCCGAAGGGACATAAAAAACCGCAGATAAATCTTCCTAGTGTTACACCAAGTAAAATAAAAAATCCGGTTATGTAGTATGAAAATTTAAACCCGGATGATCCGACAACGGCCTGAAAGGCTCCAATTGGGCAGGCTCCCGTGGCAGCAGGACAGGAATAGCAGTTTAATCCTGGTACACATACAGTTTTCACATTCCCCTGATATATTTTTCCTTTAAATAAATTGGGAATATGGATATTAGTCAGCAGTGTGGCGGCTGCCTGTATCCATCCGCGTAATCTGACCATCTGCTTTGATAATAAATTCTTTTTCTTATCCAATTCCGACACACTCCAGACATAGTTTTATTGCTTTACCAAGCACAACAGCCGCTTCACCTCTGACCGCTCCATAGCTTATCATGGCGATACCCGCCATGAGCAAAAGAATCTGAGAGATATTTCTGCATTTCAAGATATTGTTACTCCTTTCGCTTGTTGTATTCATTGACCAGCTGACATTGGTATTATACAATATTTGTTGTAAAATCTTTGTTAAGAACAGGGGAAAGAATTTTGAGATTATTAATAGTTGAGGATGAGAAAGAAATCTGTGATACGGTTGCAAAAAGTCTCTATCATGCTGGATATGAGGTGGATACCTGTTATGATGGGGAAGAGGCTCTTGAATGTATCCTGACGGAAAATTATGACCTGATCGTTCTGGATCTGAATCTGCCCGGTATGGATGGAATGGAGATATTGAAAGAACTCAGACAGAGAAATGAGGAGACAAAGGTTCTTATCTTATCTGCCAGAGGACAGATTGCGGATAAGGTGGAAGGACTGGATGCAGGAGCAAACGATTATATGGAAAAACCATTCCATCTGCAGGAGCTTGAGGCTCGTATCAGAAGCCTGACAAGAAGGAAATTTGTACAGAAGGATGTATGCCTGGAAAGTGGTGACATAAGGTTCGATACGTTAAGGCGTGAGGCATATGCAAAAGGGAAAATGGTATCTCTGACAAGAAAAGAAAATGGTATTCTGGAATATCTGCTTCTGAATCTTGGCAGACCGGTAAGCCAGGAGGAACTGATGGAGCATGTCTGGGATGCATCTGTGGATAGCTTCAGTGGCGCCATCAGAGTACATATGTCATCCCTTAGAAAAAAGCTTAAGGTCGTGCTTGGATATGATCCGATTCGGAACAAGGTAGGAGAGGGATATCAAATAAGGGAGGAGTCTGGTAGATGAAAAGAATATCGCTGCAGTGGAGGCTCACCTGTATCATTACCGTATATATTGCGGTTATATGTGGATGCGTCACTACACTTGTCTATAAAAATGGTGTGTATTATATGGATTCTCTGCAAGAGACTGTGGATGCCCAGGGAGATGATCATGTGGACGATTCGGAAGAAATATTTATCAGCATACCAGAGGATAAGTGGGATGAGTTTGCCAATGACTTCTCTGTTCAGGTGTACAATAATAAGGCGGACTACAAGAAAAACAGTCTGATCATTTCGGCCTTATTGGCTCTTCTTGGAGGAGTGGCCACCTATTTTATAAGTGGGCATGCACTCAGACCGATCAGAGAGTTTTCTGATAAAATCGAAAAGGTGCAGGCACAAAATCTGGCTGATTCACGGATAGAAGAAAACCAGGTAAAGGAACTGAACCAACTTAGCGTTTCATATAATAAGATGCTGGAACGTCTCTCAGATGCATTTGAAATGCAGAGACAATTTACTGCAAATGCAGCCCATGAGCTTCGCACTCCTTTAGCTTTGATGCAGGTGCAGCTTGATCTGTATAATTCCACCCGACATCCAGGCAGCGATGAAGAGACCTTACAGACAATAAAAATGGTTACGGAACAGAACGACAGGCTTGGCAAGATGGTAAAGACACTTCTTGACATGAGCGAGCTTCAGACCGTAGGCCGGGATGATAAAATTATAGTGGATGCTCTTGTTGATGAGGTGCTGGCAGATCTGGAACCTCTTGCACAGGAAAAGAATATCAAACTGATCGGGAAATGTGAAAATATAACAATGGTTGGAAGTGACATTCTTATTTACAGGCTGGTATATAATCTTGTTGAGAATGCTATAAAATATAACCATGCAGGAGGGCAGGTTACAGTAACTGCAGACCGAAAGGAAAAACAGGTGCACCTGTCAGTGGCGGATACGGGAAATGGAATTCCTGAGGAGCTTCGGGAACGTGTATTTGAACCTTTCTTCCGGGTGGATAAATCCAGAAGCCGGGCACTTGGCGGCGTAGGGCTTGGACTTGCTCTGGTCCATGAAATTGTGAGAGTGCATGATGGCAGTATTACAGTCAGATCCAATCCGTCTGGAGGGACAATTTTTGATGTGATGTTTACGCAGTGATCAACGTAAAAGGTCCGCCCCTTCGCTTCAGGCCTTGTTGCTTATTTGGCCAGGAGAGAAGGATCGGACCTTTTTATAACCAGAATTTATTTTTTATATAATACTCTAATAGAATTCAGTACACACAGCATGGCAACACCGGTATCGGCAAATACAGCCATCCACATGGAAGCGAATCCGCACAGTCCCAGGATCATAACGGCGATCTTGATCACCAGAGCAAATATAATGTTCTGCCAGGAGATGGCTACTGCGGATTTTGCAATACGTAAGGCATCCGGGATTGCAGACATGCTGGAAGTCATAAAGACTACATCAGCAGCCTCAATGGCAGCGTCAGCACCGCTTCCCATGGCAGCTCCTACATCCGCACCGGCAAGCACCGGAGCATCGTTGATTCCGTCACCTACGAACATGACGGAAGTGTAGGTTTCACGCAGTTTTTTCAAAGTTGAAAGCTTATCCTGTGGCAGCAGTTTTGCATGCACTTCATCAATACCAGTCTCTTTTGCAACCGCTTCTGCACTGTTCTGTGCATCACCAGTCAACATGGCAGTCACAATATTCTGCTTCTTGATTGCTGCGATCGCGGATTTTGCGTCTGCCTTGATCGTATCTGAGATCACCAGATATCCGGCATATTCACCTTCAATGGCAACCAGGACCTCTGTTCCGAATACTTCGTTATTATAAGCAGAAATGTTAATGTTGTGATGCTCCATCAATTTCTTGTTTCCGCAGAGGATCACATTTCCATCCATGACAGCAAGGATACCTTCACCGGCAATCTCTTTTAAAGTAGATGGACGTGTAAGCTCCATGCCTTTTTCTTTGGCAGCGGTTACAATACTGTTTGCAATGGGATGAGTGGATACCTGCTCGCAGCTTGCAGCCAGACGAAGAAGAGTATCCTCGTCGGTATTGCCAACAGTTACGGTCTTCTGCAATACAAAGTTTCCTTCTGTAATGGTTCCTGTTTTGTCCATAACAACAGCTTTGACATCAGCCATAGATTCAAGTGCAACACCGCCCTTGAAAAGGATGCCTTTCTTGGAACCTGCTCCAATACCGGAGAAAAACGCCAGCGGAACACTCAATACCAGTGCGCAAGGGCAGCTCATGACCAGGAAGGACAGAGCGGTGTAGATCCAGTAGTTCCAGTCACCACCGGCAACAAGCGGCGGAAGAACAGCAGTTCCCAGTGCCAGAAATACAACGATCGGAGTGTAGACTCTGGAGAACTTGGTAATAAAACGGTCTACCTTCGGCTTGCTTGCCGCAGCATTTTCAACGGAATCCAGAATACGAGTCACCATAGATTCAGAAAGTGGTTTCTGTACCTTCAGTTTTAACTGACCGGAAGTATTGACACAGCCGGACAGAATCTCATCACCGACCTCTACATGAACCGGAACCGGCTCACCAGTGATCGGAGAAGTATCAATACGGCTATCACCTTCTACGACAACACCGTCCAGAGGGATTCTGTCGCCAGGACGAACGAGGATAATATCAGCAACGCAGGCATCCTCCGCAGGAATCACACGGATCTCGTCGCCTTCTACCAGATTTACAGTCTCAGGACGCATATCGACCGCATTCATGATCTGAGAACGGCTGCGCTCTACTGCCTTTTCTTCAAAATATTCACCGATACGATAGAACAGCATAACACCGACTGCTTCCGGGTAAGATTTGATGGCAAATGCACCAAGGGTTGCCACACTCATCAGAAAATTCTCGTCAAAAATCTGTCCTTTGGTCAGGTTGCGGAGTGCGGTAAATACTACTTTCCAGCCAAGAACTGCATAGGCAACTACATAAGCGGCAAGCATCAGCGGACTTGTATATCCTATGTGCTCCAGAACTTCCATAACAATGAAGAGAACAGCACCGATGATGATGGAGAGAGTAGTCTGCGTCTCTTCGGACATGCCGGACTCTTTTTCTTTTGTTGCTTCAGAACGGGTACGCTCCTTTTCGTGGATCGTTACATCAGGCTCCATGGCAACACATACCTCACGGATCTTCGGAAGGATACGATCCGGATTCTGCGCAGAGATGCGAAGCTGCTTGGTAGCAAATGTAAGAACTGCCTCGTCTACTTCATCCATCTCATTGATCCGACGCTCCAGCTTGGCTGCACAGTTGGCACAGTCCAGACCTTCGATGATATAGGTCTTGGTACGGATGCCGCCTGCAGGCTGATCCTTCAGAACGACCTTAACTTCGGACTCGATAGAAGAACAGATCTTCTGAATCTGAGGAAGCAGGGCATCGTAATCTTCAGCAGTGATACGAAGTTGTTTGGTTGCATAAGTAATGGTAGCTTCTGCTACGCCAGGAAGTTCATTGATCCGGGATTCCATCTTGGCAGCACAGTTGGCACAACCAAGGTTCTCAAGAATATATACACGTTTTCCGTGAGCCTTCGGAATATCATGGTGGTGATGCTCATGCTCCTCATGATCGTGATCATGTCCGCAACCACAGCCGCATTCGTCATCGTGATGATGGTGATGCTCATGCTCCTCATGGTCGTGATCATGTCCACAGCCGCAGCCGCATTCGTCATCGTGATGGTGATGATGCTCATACTCCTCATGGTCGTGATCATGTCCACAGCCGCAGCCGCAGCCGCATTCGTCATCGTGATGATGGTGATGCTCATGCTCCTCGTGATCATGATCATGTCCACAGCCGCAGCTACATTCGTCATCCTGGTGGAGAAGTAACTCTCTGACCTTCATACTCATATGGAAAATCCTCCTGTTTCATGTTGAATTGAAATAATATTTTTATATAAAAACATTTGAATATATGTTCATATGAAGATAATAGCATAGAAGCAGTGGAGATGCAATAGAAAATGAAAAGTTTTTCCATGTCTTTTGCTTGCCTTTTGGAAAATCATCCCATATACTTACAGACAGTAGAGTTGCCGTGGAAAGAGAGGCAGCATATGAACAGGAAAGATGAGGATAAATTCGTGGATCAGGAAAAGACACAGAAAAAAAATACTATGACGAAGGAATGTATTTTTACGGCGCTTCTGATTCTGATGGAGCAGAAGACGTATGAAGAGATCACAATTACAGATATTGCAAAGCGGGCAGGCGTGTCGCGTATGTCTTATTATCGGCTGTACCGGTCAAAGGATGATATTCTGATTCAGCATTTCAATGAAATATTTGCAGAACTTCTGAACGAAATAAAGAATACAGAAGGAATCAGCAAATATCAGTTTTCATTGTTGATCTTCCAGCAGGCAAAAGAAAATGAGCGTCTTCTGAAGGCAGTCCTTCGGGCAAAGCTCTATGAAATGGTATTGAAATGTTTTATTCAGTATTGCAGTTATTTAGTTGAGAAAATCTTCGGTCAGGATCAAGGACTGGATCCAGTGACGGCAGATTACCTGATCTATGAGGAAGCAGGACGGTTCAGTCTGCTTCTGCTTCGCTGGGTGGAGCGAGGCATGAAGGAAAGTCCGGAGAAGATGGCAAAGATGATGGAACAGATTGAGGTGAACTTAACTAAATAAAGGGAGAGACTGCTAAGAAATCGTAAAGATTGCAAAACAGATAAGGAACAAATGTAACATTAGGTTTTTTGTCTCTTGTGATTTTAACATTCTTATATTATGCTGTTACAGCAGAAATGAAAAGTTACACATGTAACAGCTAGGACGAGGAGGAAAAGACTTGAGAAAGCTGGCAGAACTTATTGTAAATAATCGTAAGCTGTTGATGGTGATCTTTATCGCGGCAGCGATCGGTAGTGCCATCATGTCATCCCATGTGGAAGTCGTACAGGAACTGACAGATTATCTTCCAGAAGACACTGAGACCAGACAGGGAGTTGATCTGATGGACGCTGAGTTCACGACCTTTGGTACGGCAAAGGTTATGATCTCAAATGTAACGTATGAAGAAGCGAAGGATATCGTAGAACAGCTCAAAGACATCAAGGGCGTATCTGCGGTGGACTTTTATGAGGAAAGTGATGAGGACGAGACAGAGATTACAGATGGGGAAGAACTGTCTGATTACTACAAAAATCTGTCCGCACTTCTGAGTATTACTTTTGACACACCGGAAGATGATCCGGAAGCACAGGGTGCAATCAAAGATGTGAGGGAAGCACTGGCCGATTATGATACCTGGTTTTACACGACGGTAGATAAAGATGATAATGCGTCACTGCAGGAAGATATCAAGGTCATTCTGGTGATTGCTGTATTTATTATTATAGCTGTTCTGTGGTTTACATCAGGAACCTATATGGAGATTGCTATTTTCATGCTTGTATTTGCCATGGCGGCACTCCTGAATATGGGTACCAACTTTATATTCGGAAAGATTTCTTTTGTTACCAATGCAGTAGCATCCATTTTGCAGCTTGCTATGGCAATTGATTATGCGATTATTCTGTTCCACCGTTTTATGGAAGAAAAGGCGCATACGGATACGAAGGAAGCGTTGATCCGGGCACTGGAAAAAGGCATTGTGGAGATATCATCCAGTTCTCTGACAACCATGTCTGGTATGGTGGCTCTGATGTTTATGCATTTTGGTATCGGACTGGATCTGGGTCGTGTCATGGTAAAAGCCATTCTGTTAAGTATGCTTTCTGTATTCGGATTTATGCCGGGACTGATTATGATGTTCAATCGTCAGATCGATAATACAATGCATAAAAGTTTTGTGCCGAAGATCGAGTTCTGGGGAAAAATTGTTGTTGCTGTCAGAAAATTCACGGTACCAGTATTTGTTGTAATGATCTTCGTGTGCGGATATCTGTCTAATACCAGTACCTATGCTTATGACCAGAGTTCCGTGGAATCTGCAAAGATGAATGAATATATGACATCCAAGCGGGAGATTTCCAAGAATTTTGATCTGGATAATCTGATGGCTATTGTAGTTCCTGCAGGAGATTATGACAGCGAGGCTGCGATTCTGTCGGAGATTCAGGAAATCGACAATGTGGCATCTGCTACAGGTCTTGCCAATGTTACTGTAGATGATGATGAGCAGTATGTACTGACAGACAGACTGACTCCTCAGGAGCTGGCAGACGTTACAGATATGGATATTGATACGATCCGTCTTTTGTATCGGTTCTATGCATGGAAGGAAGAGAAATACGGTGCATTTCTAAATTCCATTGATGAGTTCAAGATTCCGCTGATCTCCATGGTTGATTTTATCTATGGAGAAGAAGAAAACGAGACCTTTGATTTTGACGAGGATCTGTCACAGGATATCAAAGATATGCACAAGACCCTGTCTGATGCGAGAGAACAGCTGGAGGGAGATAACTACCATCGCATGCTGTTTACAATCTCCGGACCGGTGGAAGGAGAGGAGACCTTTGCAACGATTGACAAGGTAAGAGATATTGCGCAGAAATATTACCATGAAGTGTATGTAGTAGGAGATTCCACCAGTGACTATGATCTGAGCAAATCTTTTACGCAGGATAATATGATCATCACGATCCTGACAGCATTGTTCGTGGCCTTGATCCTTCTGTTTACATTTAAAAATTATAGTCTGCCGTTGATCCTTGTGGTTACGATTCAGACCAGTATTTTTATCAACTTCACGTTGCCGGCGATCCAGGGAGTACATATGTATTTCTTGAGCTATCTGATCGTCAGCTCCATCCAGATGGGTGCAACGATTGACTATGCGATCGTTATCACAAACCGCTATATTGATTTGCGAAAGACGATCACTGACAAACGCGAGGCAGTGGTCAAGACGCTGGATCAGAGCTTTGCTACGATCATTACATCCGGTTCTATTATGACATCTGCCGGATTCGTAGTTGGTCAGACCACCAGCAACCCGGTTATTGCCTCATTGGGAACGACTCTTGGAAAAGGAACACTGACCTCTATTGTTCTGGTTATGTTGATCCTGCCGCAGCTTCTCTATATGTTTGACGGTATCATTGCCAAGACTTATTACAAGAGCAAGCTGTCACTGGAAAACTTAAGTAAATTAAGAGCAGAAGCAGCTGGTGAGGAGGGACAGAAAGCATGAAAAAGATAATGAAATGGATGCATCGAGGCGGAGCCCTTCTTCTGATCGCCGCTATGTTATTTACGCAGTCAGGAATTGTATCGCTGGCAGAGGAGACCGGCTCTGTGATCACTATCGCATCAGCAGAGGATCTGGTCCTGTTGGCAGACAGCGGTAAGACAGAGAATTTTTCCACTGGAAAGACTTTTGTGATGACAGAAGATATTGACCTGTCTGAGTATGAAAACCTGTTTATCCCGATCATGGATGGTACCTTCGACGGCGGCGGGCATACGATCACTGGCATCCGTCTTCAGGAAGAAATGTCCGATTATGGATTCTTCCGTTATGTAGGACCAAATGGAACTGTTGCAAACCTGACGGTAGAGGCAACGGTGACCAGTGGGGAAGATCAGGAAAACATCGGTATCATTGCTGGTGATAATAAAGGAACAATCCGTGGCTGCACCAGCCGTGGTACATTGAACGGACAGACCAATGTAGGTGGTATTGCCGGCAAAAATGAAACGACAGGAACCATTTCCCGTTGTGGCAATGAAGCAGAAGTGGACGGTAAACAGGCAACCGGCGGCATTATCGGCTACAATGAAGGAACCGTCAGTGATTGTACCAATAGCGGAAAAGTCAATACTAATCAGAAAGTGGTAAAGAGTACCACCAACGGAGAGGGAAGCATTAATATTTCGATTCCCAATGCGGTGACTGGTATGACAGCAGATGACCGTGCCAACGACACAGGTGGTATTGCGGGATATTCTGAAGGAAGTATAACATATTGTAAAAATGAAGCTACTATCGGACACGAACGTCTGGGATCTGCTACCGGCGGTGTGGTAGGACGTCAGAAGGGAAGCCTTGCTTACTCTGACAACAGCGGCGTTGTCTATGGACATAAGGATGTAGGCGGAATCGTAGGTGTGTTTGTACCTTACGAAACAGGTTCTTATGATCGCGATTATGAGCAGGAACTGAAGGATGAGCTGGATAATTTAAGCAGTCTGATGGATCAGCTGTCAGATGTGGGAGATGGTATGGGCAATCATCTGTCCGACAACGTGGACGTGTTGAGAGAACAGCTCAAATCCCTGAAGAATTCTGTCCGGATCTATTTTGATGATTACAGCGATATGGCATCTGACGGAAAAGACTCCATTGATAAAAATGTGGGTGAGATGAAGGATTCCATCAATCGGATGACTAATCGGATCAATATACAGCAGATTACAGATGCCATGACTAAGATTTCCGAAGATCTGGATAAGATGCAGGAGATCATGGAGCAGCTTGAACCCTTGCTTAAGAAAGAACTTGGGGGTATGAAAGGGAAGCTGGACAGCTATCAGCAGCAGATCGAACAGTTGAAGGACACATTGAAGGGTCTGAAAGACTGGATCGATAAACTGCCGGGAGATGGATCAGGTGGCAGTGACGATGGAAACGGCAGTGGCGGAAACGGCGGCGGAAGTGGAACCGATACTGGAACCGACAGTGGAAGCGGGACCGGCACAGGAACCGAAGACGGAAGCAGCAGTGGCTCAGGTGGAGGAACCGATGATGCCGATAAGAAAGGCACGACAGGTGGCAGTGGAACAGGCACTGGCTCAGGTGAAGGAACCGATGATGCCGATAAGAAAGGCACGACAGGTGGCAGCGGAACCGGCACTGGCATTGGTGGAGGAACCGATGATGCTGATAAGAAAGGCACAACAGGTGGTAGCGGAACCGGCACTGGCATTGGTGGAGGAACCGATGATGCTGATAAGAAAGGCACAACAGGTGACAGCAGTGAATCCAACGGAGATTCTGGTAGCAAGACCACAGAGGATGGCATCGATCCTTCACAGGCATCTACCGGAAAAATGACAGCTGTATCCTATACCGTAGTGACCAGTAAAACACCAGCACCTGGTGAAGGTGGTTCAGATGAGGGTAATGGAGGCAGCACCGGAGACGGCGATGGTGGAGGCGCAGGATCAGATCTGACGCCAGATCAGCAGGCACAGTTGAGTGAAGCACTCCGGGAACTGGCAAAACTTAATGCGGATATTCAGAACCAGATGGGAATCATTACCAATGCAATGGGACAGCTTTCCGGAGCAGCTTCCGATATGAAGTCAACTGTCAACAGTCTGAATAAGATGACTCATGATCTTGGAAAGATTGCAGATGATTTCGAGGATGAATTTGACACCATGACCAACGATCTTCGCCAGAAGAGCGATCGCGTCTATGATACCTTTAAGGCAACCGGAGATCAGCTGGACAGCGACTGGGATCAGATGAGCGATTGCCTGGATCGGGTGAAGAGCCAGTTTGACAACATCCGCGGAACTATTTCTGATGCATTTGACGAGCTGAAAGACCGGATCGAGGATGGAAGCGTCTATGTGGATATATCCGAACTGGCAGACAGTATGACAGGAGACGGAAAGGTCATCGGATGTGACAATTCCGGCGAAATCTATGCAGACAGCCAGGGAGGCGGTATTATTGGAAGTATCTCCATGGAGACCGTGAAAAATGCTGGCAAAAAGATTCTGGATCTTGGATTCGGAGACAATGATGACGATGATGAAGATGAGGATGAGGATGATGACAGCAACAGTATTACCCGTCATGTGATGGCAGCTGTATTTATGTCTGTAAATACCGGAAGTGTAACTGTGAAAGGCAGTTACGCAGGCGGAGTGGTTGGCAGAGCAGAGTATGGTCTGATCAATTCCTGTGAGAATTACGGAGATATTCTGGCAGACGGCGGCAACTATGCAGGTGGTATTGCAGGACGTTCTGATCTGCTGATCAAAGACTGCTACACCTTAAGCGGTGTGAGCGGAGACGGATATGTAGGCGGTGTGGCAGGACGCGCAGAAGATGTGACTGGCTGTTATGTATGCTCGTACCTGGATCTGGACAGTTATGTACAGTCCACCGGAGCTGTGGCAGGAAAAGCAAAGGGTATCATCAGTGACAACTATTTTGTAGATAACGGATATGGAGCTGTGGATGGCGTGACCAAAGAGGCAGAGGCTGTTCCTATGGATTATGCGTCCTTGCTGGATCTGAAAACTATGCCGGAGAACTTTCAGAAGTTCACGATCCGTTTTATGGACGGGGATGATGTGATCTGGCAGAACACCTATGCTTATGGAGATGTGCTGACAGAAGATGAGTATCCAAAGCTTCCGGATGCAGGAGATGGGTATGTGTACTGGGAGAAGAAAGATGTAAGCCCGATTCACCGGAACATCACCGTACATGCAGTATACAGAGCCTATATGCCATCACTTGGATCAGCCCAAGATGGCAGTGATCCGGTCCTGTTTGGAGGAAACTTCTATCCGGATACCACTTTGACTGTCAGAGATGCCACAGATGAGGAAGCAAAGCAGGTATCTCAGAATTTTGATACGTTCAACTGGATGTATCACTATTATGTGAAACATATTTACCGGTATGAACTGAATCAGGAAGAAGAGCTGGATACGCAGGCAATGGTGAGAGTTGTTCATAATTTGACGCTGGCAGACTGCATTGTGAGCATGGATGATTCTTTCCAGACGCTGGATAAAGTGCAGAAGGCAGAAAAAGTGGGAAGTTATCTGTCTGTGGATACAACCATTGCTAAGAGTGGTTATATCGTAGTACTGGATCGGATAGATACCTGGATGAGCATTGTGCTTGGCATTTTAGGACTGATTCTTCTGGGATTGCTCATGTTTGGTATGTATAAGCTCAGACTCAGACGTCTGGCCCGTGCGGCGAAGAAAGCAGAGCAGAAGTCGACAGAGACAGAGCATGTATCAGATATCAGCGAAGTAGCGGAAGTTACAGAGCCTGATAAAACAGAACACACACATGAAGAATAAATGCAGATAAGAGAGACTGCGGTTTCATAGAGGAATCTATGGGATCGCAGTTTTTTTAGTTACAGTTCACTGGTGTGATCATACAGGCTTGCCTTTTGGAAATCATCCTGTTATGATGATTTATAAGCAGTATGCAGAGTCCATCGGTGAAAATACATGATTCTGGATCATTGCAAATACATGGGAAATGAGAAAGTAAAATGAAAAAAGTACTGAAGATAACAGCCATCGTGGCAGCGGCACTGTTCCTGACGGTTTACGGAGTGGGATGCTGGTATTTTTATACCCATTATTTTTATGGAACGAAGATCGACGGAGTGGTCTATGGCTGCATGACGCCGGAAGAGGTGGCGGTGGATGTGACCGCACGACAGAAGAATTACAGTCTGGCGATCCGGGGAAGATATGAAATGGAGGAAGTGCGGACCGGAAAAGAGCTGGGGGCATCTATTGATCCACTTGAAGAACTGAGGTCAAATCTGCGCAGACAGCGTCCGTGGATGTGGCCGGTCAGCTTTTTTGAGACTTTTGAGGATGAACTGACAGGCAGTATTCAGATCGATGAGGAGACATTTACCGCACAGGTAGATGCTATGAGTTTCTTCCAGCCGAAGAAGCAGATTGCTCCGGTGGATGCGAAGCTGTCCGATTACCTTCCAGAGAAAAAGGGATACGAGGTGCTCACGGAAGTAGAAGGAAGTACGATCCATAAGGAAGATGCGGTAGAAGCGATCTGGGAAGCAGTAACGACCCGACAGGCTGAGCTTGATCTGACCGGAGCTGAATATTATGAAGAACCGAAGATCTTTTCTGACGATGAGCGACTCAACAAAGAAGCAGAAGAATTGAATGCCTATACCAACCTGACATTTTCCTATGATATGCATGGGGTTCCGGTAACGGTAGACGGAGATCAGATCCATGAGTGGCTGGTATGTGCAGCAGATGGAACGGTAACAGTGGATGAAGAACTGGCAAAGGCTTATGTGAAAGAGCTGGCAGATACCTATAACACCTATGGAAAAGTCCGCATTTTTAAGACGGTAAGCGGTGTGGAGAAAAAGCTGAAGAGCGGTGCTTACGGATGGAAAATGGACGTGGAAGCAGAGCAGGAAGCCCTTCTTACCATGCTTGCGGATAAAAAAAGTGTCGCTCATACTCCACAGTGGACCAAAGAGGGTTATGTAACAGGAGAAAATGACATAGGCAGCACGTATGTGGAGATCGACTTAAGTGCCCAGCATCTGTATTTTATCAAAGATGGATCCGTGATCATGGAAAGCCCGCTGGTATCAGGCAATATGTCCAGAGGCTGGGGCACACCGGGTGGTGTCTTTGGACTGACCTATAAGACAAGAAATGCGGTACTCAGAGGCGCAGACTATGCAACACCTGTCGGTTACTGGATGCCATTTAACGGGAATATCGGTATGCACGATGCCGGTTGGAGAGGCAGTTTTGGTGGAACTATATACCAGACCAGCGGATCCCATGGATGCGTGAACCTGCCACCTAATAAGGCAAAAGAAATCTATGGTTATGTAGAAAAAAACATGCCGGTCGTTTGCTATTATTAAAAAAGTGTGATACACTTGTTTTATCGTGGGCATATACGATACGTCCGGGAAATATATTACAATTTCAGAGAGGTAGAAGGACATGAAGATTTTAGTAACTGGGGGAGCAGGCTATATTGGAAGTCATACCTGCGTAGAGCTTCTGAACAGTGGATATGAAGTAGTTGTTATGGATAACCTTTATAATGCAAGCGCAAAGGCACTGGACCGCGTACAGCAGATCACTGGAAAAACGCTTACATTTTATGAGGCAGATATGCTGGATCAGCCGGCAATGGATAAGATTTTTGAAGCAGAGAAGCCGGATGCAGTCATCCATTTTGCAGGATACAAGGCAGTTGGAGAGTCTGTGGTAAAGCCGATTGAATATTATCATAATAATATGACAGGAACATTGCTCCTGTGTGATACCATGAGAAAACATGGTGTGAAAAACATTATTTTCAGTTCTTCTGCTACAGTATATGGAGATCCTCTGGAGATCCCGATCACAGAAGAATGCCCGAAACAGAGTCCGACCAACCCTTATGGTCAGACCAAGACCATGCTGGAGCAGGTGCTGATGGACATCCATCGTGCAGATCCAGAGTGGAATGTAACCCTGCTTCGTTATTTCAATCCGATCGGAGCACACAAATCAGGACTGATCGGTGAAGATCCCAAGGGTATTCCGAACAACCTGCTTCCGTATGTGGCACAGGTAGCCATCGGCAAGCTGAAATGTGTGGGTGTATTTGGAAATGATTATGATACCCCGGATGGAACCGGCGTACGTGATTACATTCATGTGGTAGACCTGGCAAGAGGTCATGTAAAAGCAATCGAGAAGTTCAAAGAGAATAAAGGTGTGCTGATCTACAACCTGGGTACCGGCAACGGATACAGTGTACTTCAGGTTATTGAAGCGTTTGGCAAGGCATGCGGCAAGAAGATCCCGTATGAGATCAAACCGCGTCGTGCAGGCGATATTGCAACCTGCTACTGTGATCCGTCTAAAGCAAAGAGAGAGCTTGGCTGGGAAGCAGAGTACGGTATTGATGAGATGTGTGCTGATTCCTGGAAATGGCAGACCCAGAATCCGAACGGATATAACGATCCGGAATAAGTTCGGTACGGGAGAAACAAGGAATGAAACTGGTGTTGGTATGTTATTCCGGCAGTTCGGCCAGTATTTTAAGGGACAGAATGCTTGCCTGGGCGAGAGCCAATCTGCTGGATGTGGAGATTATTGTATCATCATTGGCTGGACTGGATGAAGATAAAGAGGATGCGGATATTGTCCTTGTGGGACCGCAGGTGCGTTGTGCACTGGCAAGCGTAAGAGAGCGGGTACCGGAGAGGATTCCGGTCATGGCAGTGGATACCAGAGATTATGGTATGGCAAAGGGAGACCGTGTCATGCAGGCAGCGCTGGATGAGATCCGGCAGTACAAGGAACATAAGATTCATATGGAGTAGGGTGAAAAGCAGGAATCCTCAGTAATGCAGGACGCCTGCTTTTTTCCCCGGAAATTAGAAAAGGAGTATTGACAGATGGCAAAAGGCAACACATATGATGCGGACAGTATTTCCGTTCTGGAAGGACTGGAAGCGGTACGAAAACGGCCTGGCATGTACATTGGAAGCGTTTCCACAAAAGGATTGAATCATCTGATCTATGAGATCGTAGATAACTCAGTGGATGAGCATCTGGCAGGATATTGTACCCAGATTGAAGTGTATCTGGAAAAAGATGGTTCCTGTACGGTCACAGATAATGGACGTGGTATTCCAGTCGGAATGCATGCAAAGGGAATGTCTGCGGAGCGACTGGTATTTACCACACTGCATGCAGGTGGAAAGTTTGATGATTCTGCATATAAGACCAGCGGAGGACTTCACGGAGTAGGTTCTTCTGTTGTAAATGCGCTGTCCACCTGGCTGGATATAGAGGTGTACAGAGACGGATATGTACATCATGACCACTACGAGAGGGGCAACCCAACCGTTGAACTGGAACATGGACTGCTTCCTACGCTTGGTAAGACCAGAAAGACGGGAACGAAGATCCGTTTTCTGCCCGATCCGGAGATCTTTGAGAAGACCCGCTTCAAGGCAGAAGAGGTCAAGAGCCGTATGCATGAAACTGCATATCTGAACCCGAATCTGACCATCATCTTTGAAGACCGCCGTGGCAGTGAAGTGGAGCATATTGAATACCATGAGCCGGACGGGCTGGTAGGATTCGTAAAAGATCTGAATAAATCGCAGGAAACACTCCATGAGGTGGTGTATTTTCAGGGGGAAAGCGAAGGGATTACCGTAGAAGTGGCTTTTCAATATGTAAATGAATTTCATGAGAACGTACTGGGGTTCTGCAACAATATTTATAATGCGGAAGGTGGTACTCATATTACGGGATTCAAGACAGTATTTACCACGGTGATCAACTCCTATGCCCGGGAACTGGGAATCCTCAAAGAAAAAGATGCGAATTTTACAGGCGCAGATGTACGAAATGGAATGACAGCTGTCATCTCCATCAAACATCCGGATCCGAGATTTGAGGGACAGACAAAGACAAAGCTTGATAACCAGGATGCTTCCAAGGCCACTGCAAAAGTGACCGGTGATGAGATCCAGCGGTATTTTGACCGGAATCTGGAGACGCTGAAGACTGTGATCGGCTGTGCGGAAAAAGCCGCCAAGATCCGAAAATCTGAGGAACGTGCGAAGACAAATCTGCTGACCAAGCAGAAATTCTCTTTTGATTCCAACGGAAAGCTGGCGAACTGTGAGAGCAGGGATGCATCCAAATGTGAGATCTTCATTGTGGAGGGAGATTCCGCAGGCGGTTCTGCCAAGACAGCCAGAAACCGTGCTTATCAGGCAATCCTGCCTATCCGCGGTAAGATTCTGAACGTGGAGAAGGCCAGCATTGATAAAGTCCTTGCCAATGCGGAGATCAAGACGATGATCAATGCGTTCGGATGCGGATTCTCTGAAGGATATGGAAATGATTTTGATATTACAAAGCTTCGCTATGATAAGATCATCATTATGGCCGATGCAGACGTGGACGGTGCCCATATCAGTACGCTGCTGCTGACTTTGTTCTATCGGTTTATGCCGGAGCTGATCTACGAGGGACATGTGTACATTGCCATGCCGCCGCTTTATAAAGCCATGCCGGCAAGAGGGAAGGAAGAATACCTTTATGACGACAAGGCATTGGAAAAATACAGAAAGACCCACACGGGATCCTTCACGCTCCAGCGTTATAAAGGTCTTGGAGAGATGGATGCCACCCAGCTGTGGGAGACGACCATGGATCCTGATCACAGACGGCTTCGCCTGGTAGAGATCGAGGATGCCAGACTGGCTTCCTCTGTAACGGAGATGCTGATGGGAACGGAAGTGCCGCCGCGTCGTCAGTTTATCTATGAAAATGCAGTAGACGCAGAGCTGGATGTGTAGGAGGAATAGCATGAGTGAAGAAATGATCATAAAAACAGAATATTCCGACATCATGCAGAAGTCTTATATTGACTATGCCATGAGCGTTATCGTGGCCCGTGCACTGCCGGATGTGAGGGATGGTCTGAAGCCGGTACAGAGAAGAACTCTCTACGATATGCATGAGCTTGGTATCCGAAGTGATCGCCCTTACCGAAAATGTGCCCGTATCGTTGGCGATACCATGGGTAAATATCATCCCCATGGAGACAGCTCCATCTATGAGGCACTGGTTGTTATGAGCCAGGATTTCAAAAAAGGGCTGCCGCTTATCGACGGACATGGTAACTTTGGTTCCATCGAAGGAGATGGCGCTGCTGCCATGCGATATACGGAGGCGAGACTTCAGAAGGTCAGTGAAGATGTGCTGCTGGCGGATCTGGACAAAAATATCGTGGATTTTGTTCCGAACTTTGATGAGACAGAGAAAGAACCTGGTGTTCTTCCGGCAAGGATTCCCCATCTGCTGATCAACGGCGCAGAGGGTATTGCTGTCGGTATGTCTACCAGCATCCCGCCGCACAATTTGGGTGAGACCATTGATGCTATGAAGGCTTACATGAAAAATCCGCAGATGACAGTGGAAGAGCTCTTGCAGATTATGCCGGGACCGGATTTCCCCACTGGTGGAATTGTGGTCAACAAAGATGAACTGACCGAGATCTACCGCACCGGCGCAGGTAAAATCAAGATCCGTGGCCGCGTGGAAGTGGAAAAATTAAAGGGGGGCAAGGAGCAGCTGGTCATTACAGAGATTCCATATACCATGATCGGCGCTAATATTGGAAAATTCCTCAATGATATCGGCGGACTGGTGGAGTCTAAGACAACTACAGATATTGTGGATATTACCAACCAGTCGTCCAAGGAAGGCATCCGTATTGTGCTGGAACTGAAAAAGGGTGCAGATACCGAGCAGTTGACCAATATGCTCTACAAGAAGACCCGTCTGGAAGATACCTTTGGTGTAAATATGCTGGCAGTGGCGGATGGAAGACCGGAGACTCTGGGGCTGACCCGGATCTTTGACCATGTGATCGACTTTCAGTTTGAATTGAATACCAGAAAATATAAGACACTTCTGAATAAAGAGCTGGATAAAAAAGAGATTCAGGAAGGTCTCATCAAAGCCTGTGACGTGATTGACCTGATCATCGAAGTGCTGCGTGGAAGCCGGGATCTGAAGATGGCAAAAGCCTGCCTCATGAGTGGTGTTACAGAAGGAATTACATTTAAGTCCGAGAAGTCAAAAGCACAGGCGGCGAAGCTTCGTTTCACAGAGCGCCAGGCAACGGCAATTCTGGAGATGCGTCTCTACAAATTGATCGGTCTGGAGATTGAAGCTCTTATGAAAGAACATGATACCACCATGAAAAACATTGCCCGTTATTCGGAAATCCTCAACAACTATGACGAGATGCTGAAGGTTATCATAGCGGATCTTGAGCGTTACAAGAAGGCTTATGCACAACCGAGAAAGACATCCGTGGAAAATGCAGAAGCAGCTGTTTTCGTGGAGAAGAAGATGGAAGAGATGCCGGTGAAATTCCTGATGGATCGATTTGGTTACTGCCGTACCATGGATGTGGCGACTTATGAGAGAAATAAAGAGGCGGCTGATGCGGAGAGCCGTTATGTGCTGACCTGCCGCAATACCGACCGGCTTTGCATTTTCACAGAGAAAGGCAAGCTTCATACGGCTAAGATTGCAGACCTGCCATATGGAAAATTCCGTGATAAGGCATTCCCAATCGATAATTTCAGCAATTTTGACAGTTCCCAGGAGCGCATGATCTGCATTTGCAGTATGGAAGAGCTGCTTATGGGAACCATGCTGTTTGTGACCAAATATGGTATGACAAAGGTGGTCAGCGGTTACGAGTATGATGTGCGCACCAGAACCAGTGCGGCAACCAAACTGAACGAAGATGACGAGGTGTTGTATGCAGGTCTGGTCGGGGATAATACGCAGATCGTACTTCAGTCCGCAGAAGGTGTCTTCCTGAAATTTGCCATTGAGGAGATCCCGGAGAAGAAGAAGGCAGCGATTGGTGTGCGTGCCATGAAGCTGTCAGCCAAAGACAGTCTGGAACAGGTCTATGTGATGGCAGATGGTGAAGATAAGATCATCACTTATAAAGAAAAAGAAGTATCTTTACAGAAGCTGAAAAATGGAACCAGAGATCAGAAAGGAACGAAAATACGGGTATGAGTGGAAAATACAGCAATATCAAAGTAGTATCTTTTGACATGGATGGAACCATCCTCAATACGGAGGCAGATCTGGAGGCAGCTGCCAGACGGGCACTGAAACTGGCAGGACTGCCGCCTATGCCGCCGGTTCGGTTTGCTAACTATATCGGAAATGGTGTAAAAGGAATTTACAGGGAACTTTGTCCGGATGCGACTCAGGAAAAACTGGAAGAAGCAGTACGTTATCAGCTGGAGTGGTATCCGGAGCACTGTACGGAACAGACCTGTTTCTATCCGGGAATGTGGGAGACTCTGCAGTGGATGGCTGCCAAAGGAATCCGTCTGGTAATTGTGACCAATAAAGTGGAAACGACTGCAAAGAAGCTGGCAAACCATTTCTGCAGTGACCTTCCTTTTGAAGAAGTCTGGGGAAATGATCATGATCGCCCCCTGAAACCGGACCCTATAGCCGGAAAACTGCTGTGTGAGACTCTGGGTGTTACCCCGGACCAGGTCATGCATGTAGGTGATGGCGAGACCGATATGCAGTTTGCAAAAAATGCCGGATTCGTGGGTGTCGGTGTGTCATGGGGATATCGTAGCACTGATGTTCTGTGGGAAAGCGGTGCAGATGTGATGATCGATGAGCCGTGGCAGTTATGTGAGCTGCTGGATAGATAATAGATTACATAAGGTAGATATAAAGGGTGAAAAGCATGAAACTAGGGCTTTTTGCCCTTTTTTATCAAAGATTCTGAAAAAATGAAAATAAAGTGAAACTTTCCGCAAAACCTTAAGGTCTAATAGGTAAAAGAAAGCAGAGAGGAGGAATAATATGAGGGCATCAGACAAAGAGGCGCTGATTCATGAGTGCCTGGTGCAGAATTATGAAAAATATTATCGTATGGCATACAGCTATGTGTTTCGTGAGCAGGATGCCATGGATATCGTGCAGGAGGCGGCATATCGGGCAATCTTAAAAAGTGATCTGCTGAAACAGCCGGAATACGCAGATACCTGGATCTGCCGGATCGTGATCCATGAGGCACTGCGGTTCCTGAAGAAAAACAAACAAACAGCTTCGGTGGAGGAGGTACCGGAGCAGGGACAGGAAGATAAGATTGAGGATGTGGATCTTCAGCGGGCACTGGATAAGCTGGATGAAAAGGAACGAAGCATCGTAGTGCTCCGGTATTTTGAAGAAGAGAAGATCGAAACCATCGGACAGATCATGAATCTGAATGTGAGTACGGTAAAGAGCAAGCTGTACCGGGCAATGGATAAGTTAAAGAAATATATGGAAGCAGGAGGGGTGAATTATGGAAGACTGGAAAAAGGAGTATGACAATATTAAAGTGCCGGAAGAGATGAGAGAAAAACTGGAACAGTCTATTAACAGAGCAAAAAAAGAAAAGAAACGTATGAAAAAAATAACGTTATATAAAACATTTGGAAGCATGGCAGCAGTACTTGCCATCGTGTTGATTCTTCCGAATACCAGCCAGACTGCAGCGGCAGCCATGCAGCAGATCCCATTACTTGGTAATCTGTTCAAAGTGGTGACTGTCCGCGAGTATCAGGTGGATGAGGAGCGCAACAGTGCGAATGTAAAAGTGCCGCAGGTAGAAGTAGCTGCTACGGATGAGAATGCAGACAGTGACACCGTTGAGCAGGCAAAAGTATCCGCAGATGCCATTAATTTTGATATCAACGAAGAGACCAATAAGCTGATCGAAGAGTTCAAAAAGAGCATGGAAAATGAAGAAGGTTATCAGAACATCTACATTGACAGCAACGTGAAGCTGGACACCGACGATCTTTTCTCCCTGGAACTGATTCTCTATCAGGGAGCAGGCAGCGGTTATGAGCAGCACAAGCATTATACCGTTGATAAAAAGACCGGAAAAGAACTGTCGCTGAAAGATCTGTGCGGAGATGACTATATTGATACCATCAGCGAAGAAATTAAGACGCAGATGAGAGAACAGATGGCAGCCGATGAAACTGTACAGTACTGGCTGGATGATCCAGAGGTAGAAGAGTGGAATTTTGACAAGATCGCTGAAGACCAGGATTTCTACGTCAATGAAGACGGACACATTGTAGTCTGCTTCAACGAATACGATGTCGCTCCCGGATCTATGGGCTGTGTAGAATTCACCCTGAACGAGACTGTAAATGTGAAGTAGGACACATATATTAAAAATGTTCGTTCAGAAACATTTAAGATTTTTTTAGAAGATTTTCTTCCTGTCTTGTAGTAAAATGAAAGAAAAACGCGTTTATATAGATGTAGATGCATTTACAGGAGGATAAGACATGGTTCTGTTTCTGGCACTTCTGGACACGCAGGAAGAACAGGAAAAGTTCAGGGAGATATACGAGAACTACCGGCATTTTATGTGGTACATTGCCCAGCAGAAACTTAAGGATACCCATCTGGCGGAGGATGCAGTGCAGGAAGCTTTTCTGGCACTGACCAGGCATCTGGATAAAGTGGAGGATGCACACAGCCCCAGAACGAAGAAATTTCTTGCAACAATTGTCAGAAGCAAGGCGATCGATCTCATACGGAAGAACAATCCACAGGAGGAATTGACGGATGAGCTGCCGGAAGGTAAGGCAGGAAGAGATATTCTGGATCAGCTTCTGGTGAAGGAAAATTATAACAGGCTGATCAGTTGTGTGCTGGAGCTTGACGACAACTACCGGGTGGTGTTTGAGTACAAGTATCTGTATCGGATGAGTGACGAGGAGATCGCGGATATTCTGGGAATCTCTGCAAAAAATGTGAATGTACGGTATTTTCGTGCCAGAAAAAAACTGCAGGAAATGATCCGAAAGGAGGAAAAAAGCATTGAAGAGGCTTAGAAACGGTGCCCGGACTGAAGGGGAAGAATTATTGACCCGGGTACTGGACGAGTGCCTGGAAGAAGATTTAAGTTTTGTTCCTCATGAACGGGAGATTGCAGGAAAGCATCGGTTTTCACCGGGGTTTGAGGAACAGATGGAAGCTATGATGACAGAAGCAGAACAAAAGATGCAGGAAAAGGAATTAAAGAAGCATTTCCATTTCCAATGGGGACAACTGGCGGCATGTGTTGCAGTGTTTTGTGTATGTGGAGCATTGGCAGGAACTGTGTATCTGCAGCACAGCGGAGGCAAAGGGACCGCGGATACCACGGCAATGATGACAGCAGAAAGTGCAGACGTTGCAGAAGAGAGTGCAGAACTTGAAGTGGCGGAAGATGCTATGGAGGATGCGGCAGATACTGGTGCGGCAGATGGCCTGGAAGCAGAGAAGACAGCAGATGTGGATACTTCAAAGGGCAAGACATATTGTGGGCAGACCATTTATCTGGCAGAGATCCAGGATATGCCGGAGGCACTGGAAAATGTAAACACTCTGGTGAACTGCCCGGTACTGGATGAAGAGAATCCGACGTTGACACTGACCATCGCCAATACGGGAGAGACGTCAACATCTTATCAGATGCCGCCAATTCTGGAAGTGTGGCTGGATGATGGCTGGTATGTGATCCCGACAACCAGTACCGAGAGCAAAGAGCCGACCTGGACACGTCTGGAGAAGAAGATGGCCATGGATGAAGCCATTGACCTGACGCAGTATCAGATCGACTATGGTGCACAGCGGTATCGGATGGTTGTTCGGATCGGAGAGCATATGCTCAGTGCTGAATTTACCTTTGAAGAAGTATTCTCAGAGCAGATGGAGACCCTGGAGGAGATGCGAAAGGAGAGGGAGGAGTAAATGAAAAAGAAAGTATTGGCTTGTGTATTATCAGGAATACTGGCAGTGTCGATCTTTGGCTGCGGAAGCAAGTCTATGATGGCTACAGAAAGTGCAGTGGCGGACAGCGCAGCTTATGATGATATGGCATATGACAGTGGCTATGACACAACGGAAGCGGCATCTGCGGAGGAAGCTGGAAGCGGTGCTGTGACTTCAGAAAATGGAATCGAAGAGGTGCAGGAAACTGATCGAAAGCTGATACGGAATGTGAATCTAAGTCTTCAGACGAAAGAATTTGACACCGTCCTTGATAACATGAGTCAGAAGATAAAAGATCTGGGCGGATATATTCAGGATTCTTCTGTGTGGGGCAGCAGTTCGGACTATTCCAGCAGTCGTTCCGCAAGCTACACACTTCGCATTCCGTCTGACAAACTGGATGAATTTATCGATGTGGTGGAGACGCTGGGAAATGTGACCTATAAAAATGAAAGTGTGGATGATGTGACTCTTCGTTATGTGGATGTGGATAGTCATAAGAAAGCACTGGAGACAGAACAGGAGAGGCTGCTGGCACTGCTGGAGAAGGCAGAAAATGTGGAAGATATCATTACCATTGAAAACCGTCTGTCAGATGTCCGCTATGAACTGGAAAATTACGAAAGCCAGATCCGGTTATTAGACAATCAGATCGATTACAGTACTGTCTATGTGGATATTTCAGAAGTGTTCCGAGTGACTGACACCGGTAAACAGGGCTTCTTTGAGGAAGTAGCTTCCAGATTCAGTGACAGCGTCTATGTAGTACTCATGGGACTGCGTGGATTTGCAATAGGTATCTTAGGCTCCCTTCCAATCCTGGTGGTCTGGGGTGTGATCCTTGCAGTGGTTGTGATCCTGCTTCGGAAATTTGTGTTTAAGAAAAGTAAGAAAAATAAAAAGAACACAGACCAGACGAGCGAAAACCAGCAGTAAACATTGATATAACAGGCTTTCGGGTCATAGAGGCCCGGAAGCTCTTTTTTGTTGCCAACTGCACCGCCAGATGCTATAATACATATAATTGGGTTAAATATCGACTACCGAAAAAAGAAGATAAAGAGGACATTGCACATGGATGTTAGACCGGGAGAACCGGAACGCCTGGGTGTCACGAGGCTTCAAAGGGATCTGAATTTTGCCGCTGCAGTACCGGAAAATCGGGATTGCAGTCTGTTGTTGTATAAAAAAGGCTCTGCCAAGATTGAGCAGGAGATTCCGTTTACAGAAGAGATGCGGTTTGGAGATGTCTGTGCAGTTCGCATCAGTCAGTTTCCAGCAGATACATATGAATATAATTACCAGATCGACGGAAAAGTTGTACAGGATCCTTATGCAGTGCAGCTTACAGGAAGAGAGCACTGGGGAGAAAGACCAGAGGAAGGCAAAGAGGTAAGGTGTGTGCCGGAGACGGGACATTTTTCCTGGAAAGGTGACCGACCGCTGAAGATTCCTTATGAAGAGTGTATACTGTACACGACGCATGTGAGAGGGTTCACCATGGATCCGTCGGCGAAGGTCCGACACCCAGGAACCTTTGCAGGCATTCGGGAGAAGATTCCCTATTTAAAAGGAATGGGAATCACGCAGCTGGAGCTGATGCCAGTCTATGAGTTTTTTGAATGGTCAGTAGGACCGCCTCAGAAGAAGCATCAGCCGGTGCCGAAGGGATATTTTGATAAAATCAATTACTGGGGATATACACAGGCACAGTACTTTGCACCAAAGACCGCATACAGTGCGTCTGGCAATCCGGTGCAGGAGTTAAAAGAGCTGGTACGGGCACTCCATAAGAATGGAATCGAGCTGATCCTGGAGTTTTATTTTGCAGAGAGAACCAGCCCCAATCTGATCATGGACTGCATCCATTATTGGGTCAAAGAATATCACATAGATGGCGTACATGTGAATTGTGCGGTGGCTCCACTTCGGGCACTGGCGTTGGATCCGGTGTTGTCAAGAACCAAGATCATGAGTGAATATTTCCCATTGGATCAGATCTTTGCGGAAAAGGAAGTACCGGTGTATCGTCGACTGGCAGCATACAATGATGATTTTCTGATCAAAGCCCGCCGGTTTCTGCGGGGAGATGAAAATATGACCGGACAGATTGCGGAGAGTATCCGAAGGAACCCGGCCACCTGTACCACAATCAATTATCTGGCTTCCCACAATGGATTTACATTAAATGATGCGGTTTCCTATTCGTCCAAGCATAACGAGGATAATGGAGAAGATAACAGGGACGGAAGCAATTATAATTATGGTTGTAATTATGGCGTGGAAGGTCCGACCACATCAAGGCGAATCCAGAAGCTCAGATCCAGACAGCTTCGCAATGCGTTTTTGTTGCTGCTGTTGTCGCAGGGTGTTCCGGCCATCTATGGCGGAGACGAGATGGGTAATTCTCAGCAGGGCAACAATAATGTTTATTGTCAGGACAATCCGCTGTCCTGGATACAATGGGGAAAGTCGTCTGTTAACAGAAAGCTGCAGCAGTTTGTGCGTGAGACAATCTCATTTCGAAAAGCACATCCGGCTTTTGGGCAGGCATCTGAGTATCAGATGAGAGATCTGAAGTCTCATGGAATTCCGGATCTGTCTTACCATGGAAAGAAAGCATGGTACGGGGACTTTGAGAATGAGAGCCGTCAGATCGGCGTTCTCTATGCGGGAGCTTACACCGGAGAGGACACTTTATATATTTTATATAATATGGATGCGATCGTGCATGAGCTGGCACTGCCAACACTGCCGGGCAAAGAGCAATGGTATCTTCTGGCTGATACGGGGCGGGAAGATGTGTTCTTAAAGGAACGGGAGAAGCCGCTTCCACGAAAGCAGAAGATGATCCTGGTGGAACCTCACACAATCTTGATACTGGAAGGCGCGAAATATGAGACTGATTAATATATGGAAGCATTTTCATACGATTACGGAGCATAAGATCATGGTGGCGAAGCATTGCTTCAAGGTCGGCATGTACTGGCAGGGACTGACCCATGATCTGTCCAAATATTCCCCGTCAGAGTTCTGGCAGGGATGCAAGTATTACCAGGGATATCGAAGTCCAAACAATGCGGAACGCGAGGACAAAGGATATTCTGCTGCGTGGCTGCATCATAAGGGACGCAACAAGCACCACTATGAGTACTGGATCGATTACAGTCTGGGACCGGTCAAAGGAATGGCAGGCATGAAGATGCCGTTGAAATATGTCAATGAGATGATCATGGACCGGATCGCAGCATCCAAGATCTATGAAGGAAAAAGTTATACGCAGCATTCGCCGCTGGAATATTATGAAAAGGGTAAGGATTCTTATATGATCCACCCGGAGACGCGGGCACTTCTGGAGTATATGCTTCATATGCTTGACGAAAAGGGCGAGGAATTTACCTTTGCCTATATGAGGAAATATATGGTAGGTCGGAAAAATTATCCGAAACTTACCAAATGGAAAAAATAACATTCGAGGAAATATTATGAAATACGCATATCAAGTTATGATTATCGGTGGAATCTCTCTGGCTGGAGAGCTTCTGAATTATCTGTTGCCGCTGCCGGTTCCGGCCAGCGTATACGGCATGTTACTGTTGTTGATTTGTCTTTGTACCAAGGTCATTAAGCTGGATCAGATCCAGGAGACCGCAGATTTTATGCTGGTAGCTATGCCGCTGGTGTTTGTGGGACCTGGAGTTGCCTTGATGGAATCTTTTGGACTCATGAAAGATTCTCTGCTTGGAATCCTTATAATCTCTGTACTGTCCACCATGGTTGTTATGGTTCTGACAGGACTGATCGCGCAGATACTGGTGCGCAGAAAGAGAGATAAGGAGGATGAATTCCATGGATAGTCTGATGCAGAACTCTGCTTACTTTGGATTTTTTATTACCCTGATGGGCTACTGGTGCGCCGTACAGGTTGGAAAGCGGATGAGAAGTACACTTTGTAATCCGCTGTTATTATCCATTATTTTTATTATTGCATTTTTGAAGCTGACCAATATCAGCTATGATTCTTATGACAATGGTGCGAAATATATTAATTATTTCCTGACACCATCCACAGTCTGCCTGGCAGTGCCATTGTATCGCCAGTTAAAGCTTCTGAAAGAATATGCAGGAGCTATCGTGCTCAGCATTCTGTCAGGAACAGCGGCATGCGCGATCATGATCTTCGGACTGTCCAAATTCTTTGCGCTGGAGATGAGCATTTATGCCTCTTTAGTACCGAAGTCCATCACCACTGCCATTGCACTGGGCATGACTGAAGAAATGGGCGGCGTGGCTGCTGTGACGGTTATGTCTGTGTTCTTGACAGGAATTCTGGGAGCTGTGATCGCAGGAACAGTATTTAAGCTGTTCCATATTGAGGATCCGGTGGCTCAGGGTCTGGCCATGGGAACAGCATCCCACGCTATCGGAACCAGTAAGGCTCTGGAGATGGGAGAGATCCAGGCAGCGATGAGCAGTCTTGCCATTGCAGTAACCGGTATTTTTACCGTTATCATCGGACCGATCATTGCAGGTCTGTATTAGAAAACAGTAAATAATAGTTGTTTCAGCCGAAGGAGGGAACGCCATGACGATCAGGGAAAGCACAGAACAGTGGGAAGATCAGTTTTTAAGTCCTTATGCTGCCCATAGCAGAGATTCCAGAGGCCGTGAGGTGGAGGAGACACCCTGCGACATCCGGCCGGTTTACCAAAGAGACCGGGATCGGATCCTGCATTGTAAAGCCTTTCGGAGACTGAAGCACAAGACACAGGTATTTCTTACTCCACAGGGAGACCATTACCGCACCAGACTGACCCATACGCTGGAAGTGGCGCAGACAGCGAGAACCATTGCCAGGGCACTCAGACTCAATGAAGATCTGACCGAAGCCATTGCACTGGGACATGATCTTGGACACACACCTTTTGGTCATGCCGGAGAAAGGGCACTCAATGAGGTGTTCAGTGAAGGATTCCGACACCATGAACAAAGTGTACGGATCGTGGAGAAGCTGGAAAAGGAAGGCCGGGGGCTGAACCTGACCTGGGAAGTAAGAAACGGAATCCTCAACCATCAGATGACCGGTCAGCCGGACACTCTGGAAGGTTGGGTGGTTCGTTATTCTGACAAAATCGCGTATATTCACCATGATGTGGATGATGCGATCCGGGGAGGAATCATCCGGGAAGAGGAGATCCCCCGTACATATACAGATATTCTGGGACATTCGTCCAAGGAACGTCTGAATACCATGATCCATGACATTGTGGCACAGAGCCAGGGAAAACCTTCCATTACCATGTCAGAGGATGTGGAATTTGCTTTCAGGGGTATGCGCAGATATATGTTTGATAATGTGTATACTAATCCGAAAGCAAAGGGAGAGGAGCGCAAGGCAGAAAATACAGTGAAAGAGCTGTTTCTGTATTATATGGATCATCCAGAGCTTCTTTCCAATGAATATATTGAGAGAATGTGGCAGTCCGGAGAGACACAGGAACGAAGTGTCTGCGATTATATTGCAGGAATGACGGATCAGTATGCCATCACCAAATTCCAGGAGTTTTTCGTTCCGGCTGCCTGGAGGTATTAACAGGAATCGGGTGATTTCATGAGTTACTATGCACAGGAACTGGTAGAAGAGATCCGTTCCCGCAGCGACATTGTGGATGTGATATCCGGCTATGTGAAGCTGCAGCGGAAAGGAAGCAACTATGTGGGAGTCTGCCCGTTCCACAATGACCGAAATCCATCTATGTCCGTCAACCAGCCTAGGCAGATGTATCACTGTTTCAGTTGCGGAGCTGGTGGAGATGTATTTAAGTTTGTGATGGATTATGAAAATCTGACATTCCCTGAGGCTGTCAAAGTACTGGCGGATCGGGCAGGCATTGAACTGCCGGAGCAGGATTATTCACCGGAAGCCAGAAAACAGGCAGATCTGAAGGAACAGATTATGGAGCTTAACCGTCTGGCAGGAAAGTATTATTACTATATGCTTCGCCAGCCGGATGGAAAGCAGGGCCTTGACTATCTCAAGGGGCGGAAGCTTTCGGATGAGACCATTCGGAAGTTTGGCCTTGGATGCTCCAGCAAACGGGGCAACGACCTGTATAAATACCTGAAAAGCAAAGGGTATTCGGATTCTCTGCTGAAAGAATCCGGGCTGATGCAGGTGGATGAACGAGATGGCATGCGCGATAAATTCTGGAACCGGGTCATGTTTCCCATTATGGACAGCCGAAACCGGATCATCGGATTCGGCGGACGGGTCATGGGAGATGCAAAGCCTAAATACCTGAACTCTCCGGAGACCAAGGTGTTTGACAAGAGCCGGAACCTCTATGGACTGAACCTGGCGCGGACAAGCCGGAAGCCAAACATGATTCTGTGTGAAGGGTACATGGATGTGATCGCCATGCACCAGGCGGGCTTCAATCAGGCGGTAGCGTCGCTGGGAACTGCGTTTACGCAGCAGCAGTCCGTGATCCTCAAACGGTATACCAATGAAGTACTTCTGACCTATGACAGTGATGATGCGGGAGTGAGAGCCGCTATGCGGGCCATTCCGATCCTGAAGGATGCAGGTCTGACGGCCAGAGTTATCAATATGGAACCGTATAAGGATCCTGATGAATTCATCAAAGCGTTGGGAGCAGAGGAATTCCAGAAGCGGATCGACACGGCAGAGAGCAGCTTTTTCTTTGAATTGCGGATTCTGGAGAGACAGTATAACTTCCGTGATCCGGAGAGCAAGACCTTGTTTTTCAGGGAAGTTGCGAAGAAACTGCTGGAGTTCGATGCAGGTATTGAGAGAAACAATTACATTGAAGCGGCGGCTGAGAAATATCATCTGACCTATGATCAGCTTGTGAAAATGGTGAGCCAGACCGGAGAGCAGCTGGGAAATCTGAAAAAACGGCCCGAGATGGGAAATGTGTCCAGAGATCCGGCAAGAAGACGGCAGAAAGAAGATGCGGGTGTCCGTTCCCAGCGGTTACTGATCACATGGATGAGCACCAGTGAGCAGTTGTACCGGAATATCACCAGATATGTAAAACCGGAAGATTTTACAGATGAGCTGTGCCAAAAGGCGGCTACATTGTTAGGAACACAGATGGAGCAGGGGCATCTGAACCCTGCGGCTCTTTTTCAGTATTTTGAGGAGGGAGAAGAACAGGAGCGTGCAGCAGCCATGTTTAATGACTCAATTCCAGCTCTGAAGAGCAGGGAGGAAGAGGAAAAAGCGTTACAGGAAACGATCCTGAGAGTAAAACAGAACAGCATCGCCTGGCAGACGGAGCACATGGATCCCGGAGACATGAATGCACTTCAGGAGATCGTGCGAAAGCGCAGGGAAATAGAGAAATTGCATATTTCTTTGGATTAAGGATAAAATATGAACAATTATGGAAGGAAGAACCAATATGGAAGAAAATGTAGCAAAATTCAGTGAGAAACTGAAAGAATTGCTGGCAATGGCAAAAAAGAAAAAGAATGTACTGGAGTATCAGGAGATCAGCGACTTCTTCAGCGATATGGAACTGGATGCGGAGAAATTCGATAAGATCCTTGACTTCCTGGAGCAGAATAACATCGATGTGCTGAGAATCACAGACGATGATGATGACAGTAATATTATTCTCAGTGACGAGGATGATGTGGATGTGGAGCAGATCGATCTGTCTGTGCCGGATGGCGTGAGCATCGAAGATCCGGTCCGCATGTACTTAAAAGAGATCGGTAAAGTGCCGCTTCTGAGTGCGGAGGAAGAAATCGAACTGGCAAAACGGATGGAGCTTGGTGATGAAGATGCAAAAAAACGTCTGGCAGAGGCTAACCTTCGTCTGGTAGTCAGCATTGCAAAGCGTTATGTGGGACGTGGAATGCTGTTTCTGGATCTGATCCAGGAAGGTAATCTGGGTCTGATCAAAGCTGTAGAGAAATTTGATTACAGAAAAGGATATAAGTTCAGTACCTATGCGACCTGGTGGATCCGTCAGGCAATTACAAGAGCGATCGCAGATCAGGCACGTACGATCCGTATTCCGGTTCATATGGTAGAGACTATCAACAAGCTGATCCGTGTATCCAGACAGCTTCTTCAGGAGCTGGGCCGTGAGCCGCAGCCGGAAGAGATTGCAAAAGAAATGAATATGCCGGTAGACCGTGTACGTGAGATCCTGAAGATCTCCCAGGAACCGGTATCTCTGGAGACTCCGATCGGTGAAGAAGAGGACAGCCATCTGGGTGATTTTATTCAGGATGACAATGTTCCGGTGCCGGCAGAAGCAGCTGCATTTACACTGCTGAAAGAACAGCTGGTAGAGGTACTTGGTACACTGACGGAAAGAGAACAGAAGGTACTCCGTCTTCGGTTTGGACTGGATGATGGAAGAGCACGTACGCTGGAGGAAGTTGGAAAGGAATTTAACGTTACCCGTGAGCGTATCCGTCAGATCGAGGCGAAGGCTCTCCGCAAACTGCGTCATCCGAGCCGCAGCCGGAAACTGAAGGATTTCCTGGAGTAACTTACATGGGAATTCAGTTATCAAAGAGAATGAGTGCCCTGGCGTCATTGGTGACGGAGGGCAGCCGTCTGGCTGATATTGGAACGGATCATGGATATATTCCCATTGCACTGGTGCAGAAAGGCAGAATCCCGTCAGCACTTGCCATGGATGTTGGAAAAGGTCCTTTGTCAAGGGCCAGAGAGCATATTCATAGTCAGGGACTGGATACATATATAGAGACACGGTTGTCAGATGGATTGACAGAGCTTCATGAGGGAGAAGCAGATACCGTTTTGATCGCCGGAATGGGCGGTATGCTCATGAAAAGGATTCTGGAAGGTGGCGGGCATTGCCTGTCCAGTGTTGGGGAACTGATTTTGCAGCCCCAGTCAGATATCCATCTGGTGCGGAAGTTCCTGGCGGAGCATGGCTATCAAATCACGGACGAGGACATAGTGCTGGAGGATGGAAAATATTATCCCATGATGCGTGCAGAACTTATCCACGACTTTGAAGATAGAAGTGGACAGTGTAAGGATCATCCGTGGAAAACCTTCCAGTATTTTTATGGTGATGTGGAAAAACAGCGCTCTCCGGAGGTTTTGAGGAATTTCCTCATTCATGAACAGGAGAAAAGCAGCACCATCATGGAGCGTCTGCATGAAAATGGAAGAGAAGTGTCTGATCGCATGAAAGAGCTTCAGGAGCAGATGAATCTGATCAGGGAGACGCTGGAAGCGTTGGACGGCAGATAAGGAGGACGGATAATGAAATGCAGCGAGATCTGTGCTCTGATCGAGCAGGAATATGGAACAGAATATGCCTGTGACTGGGATAATGTTGGATTATTGGCCGGCCGCAGTACAAAAGAAGTAAAGAAAATCCTTTTGAGCCTGGACGCCACAGACGAAGTGGTTCGCATGGCAGCAGAAGGTGGATATGATATGTTGATCACTCACCATCCCATGCTATTTTCAGCCATCAAGCGGGTGACTGATCAGGATATGAATGGGCGAAGATTGCTGGAACTGATCCGCAATGACATTTCTTATTATGCCATGCATACGAATTATGATACCAGAGGAATGGCAGATCTGGCAACGCGGCTGATGGGACTGACCGAGTGCGCAGTACTGGAAGAAGTGAAAGATGGGGAAGGCATCGGAAGAGTCGGAAAACTGCCTCATCCTATGACCCTTCGGGAGTGTGGAGAGCAGGTGAAAGTGGCATATGGCATTCCAAATGTCAGACTGTTTGGAAATCCGGATACACAGGTAAGCCTGGTGGGAATCTGCCCAGGGGCTGGAAAAAGTACTATGCCGCTGGCATTAGGCTTTGGATGCGACGTCTATATTACCGGAGACATTGACCATCATACTGGTATTGATGCAGTGGATCAGGGAATGTGTATCATTGATGCCGGACATTATGGTGTGGAACACATTTTTATGGAGGATGTGAAAGCATATCTGGAAAAGGTGCTGACAGGTGTCCATATGGACTGCGTGGCTGTGAAGCATCCATTTGTAGTTATCTAAAAATACTCTAAGGCCCGTGAGATACGGGCTTTTGGCAGTTATACAGACAGGAAGGGGTGTACCGTATATGAGACAGATCATAGTAGAAGGACAGACTCTGGATGTGAAGGATGGAACGACATATCTGGAACTGGCGAAGAATTTTCAAAAGAAATTTGACCATGATATTGTATTGGTTCTGGAAAATAACAAGATGCGGGAGCTGTTCCGCAAAGTGAAAGATGGAGCAACGGTTACTTTTCTGACAACCGGACAGATCGATGGCTATAATACATACAGAAGAAGTGCAACTTTGCTTTTGTTGAAGGCAATCTATGATGTGGAAGGCATGGAAGCTGTTCGTGGCATGAAAGTGGAGTTCTCTGTCAGCGAGGGCTACTATGTGAGCAGCAAAAAGATGCCGGTAGACCAGGAAACGCTCGGCCGGATCGAAATGCGGATGAAAGAACTGGTAAATGAAAATCTGCCAATTGAAAAGCATAGCATTCCGGTGGAAGAAGCCATTGAGCATTTTACGGAACATGGAATGATCGACAAAGCACGTCTGTTCCGCTTCCGCAGAAGCTCCAGCGTGAATGTATATCTGCTGGATAATTTTGAGGATTACTATTATGGATATATGGTACCCAGCACCGGGTATTTGAAATATTTTAAGCTGATTCCCTATGATGAAGGATTTGTGCTGGAATTCCCGCCACGCAAGACCCCGGAAACTTTTGGACCATTCAAGGAGCAGCATAAGGTATTCCAGACACTGAAAAGTTCTACTAAATGGGGAGAGATCCTGGATGTGGGAACTGTTGGTGCGTTAAATGAGCAGATCTCTGCAGGAAATATCGGAAATATCATTCTGGCGCAGGAAGCGATCATGGAAAAAGAGTTGGGAAATATTGCAGAGCAGATCGCAGCTCTCCCAGACAAGAAGCTGATTATGATCGCAGGACCATCCTCGTCAGGAAAGACCACATTTTCTCATCGTCTTTCCATTCAACTGATGGCACATGGTCTGAAGCCTCATCCAATCGCAGTGGACAATTATTTTGTGGAACGCGTGGATACACCAAAGGATGAGAATGGACAGTACAATTTTGAATGTCTGGAAGCTATGGACATTGAGCTGTTTAATCAGCAGATGAGTGCACTTCTTCGGGGAGAAGAAGTGTATATGCCGACCTTTAATTTTATTACCGGTACGAAAGAATATAAGGGCAACAGCCTGAAGCTGGGACCGGAAGATGTACTGGTCATCGAAGGCATCCACTGCCTGAATGATGCCCTGTCCTATTCTCTTCCGGCAGAAAATAAGTTTAAGATCTACGTGAGTGCCCTGACGCAGATGAATATTGACGAGCATAACCGGATCCCGACCACAGACGGACGACTGCTCCGCAGAATGGTCCGCGATGCCAGAACCCGTGGGGCAAGTGCTCAGAAGACTATCTCCATGTGGCCGTCAGTCCGTCGTGGTGAAGATGAGAACATTTTCCCATATCAGGAGTCGGCAGATGTGGTATTCAACTCTGCACTGATCTATGAGCTGTCTGTATTAAAACAGTATGCAGAACCACTGCTCTTTGGTATCAAGCCGGAGGAACCGGAGTATCTGGAAGCAAAACGGCTGCTGAAATTTCTTAACTATTTCCAGGGAATCGACAGCAATATGATTCCGGGCAACTCCATTTTGCGAGAATTTATAGGAGGAAGCTTTTTCAACGTGTAACTGATGAAAAGCTGTTCACAGGGGGTGAGAGTATGGGAACGTATTTGAATCCGGGAAGCAAAGGATTTCAGGAAAGTCTTAACTCTGACATTTATGTAGATAAGACCGGACTGATTGAAAAGACAAATGCGAAAATCAATACATTGCAGAAATATTTGTGTATTAGTCGTCCGCGCAGATTTGGAAAATCCATGGCAGCAAATATGCTGGCAGCATATTATGACAGAGAGACTGACAGCAGACATTTGTTTGAGCATTTCCAGGTGAGCAGAATCGCTTCTTATGAAGAACACAGAAATCAATACGATGTGATCAGAGTGAATATGCAGGAGTTCTTCAGTGTATCACATGAAATTGATGAGATGCTGAAGCTTTTGCAGGAGCGTCTGATTCTGGAACTGAAACGGAAATATCCGGAGTATGTGACACAGAATAATCTGATGTTTGCCATGCAGGATGTGTATGCATTTACACAGCATCCGTTTATTATTCTGATCGATGAATGGGATTGCCTGTTCAGAGAGTATCAACATGATCAGAATGCCCAGAAAAAATATCTGGATTTTTTGCGAAGCTGGCTGAAGGATAAGGAATATGTAGCTTTGGCATATATGACAGGTATTTTACCGATTAAAAAATATGGGTCTCATTCTGCTTTGAATATGTTTACTGAGTATTCCATGACAGATCCTGGTGATCTGGCGGAATATTTTGGCTTTACAGAAGATGAAGTAAAAAAATTGTGTGCAGAATACCAGATGAATTATGAAGAGACAAAGGCCTGGTATGACGGATATCACTTAAGGGTCCATCAGCGGACGAAAGTCTTCGATTATGCCATGTACAATCCTAAATCCGTAGTAGAAGCAATGATGCGTCATAAGTATGGCACATATTGGAACCGTACGGAGACGTATGAAGCGTTGAAAGTCTATATTCAGATGAATATGGATGGCTTGAAAGATGCTGTTATAGAAATGCTTGGTGGAGAGTCCGTTCGTGTTAATACTGGGACGTTTATGAATGATATGACCACATTTGCGACCAGAGATGATGTTCTTACGTTATTGGTACATCTGGGATATCTGACCTATGACAGTGATGCAGAGAAGGTATCAATTCCGAACAGAGAAGTTGCACAGGAATATGTGAATGCAGTCAGCACTATGGACTGGCATGAAGTAGCGCGCTCTATTGAAGCTTCCAGAAAGCTGCTGGAAGCACTGTGGAAGATGGATGAGGCTGCTGTGGCAAAAGGTGTGGAACAGGCACATAAAGAGATCTCAGTTTTACAGTATAATAATGAAAATGCATTAAGCTGTACGATCAATCTGGCCTTCTATTTTGCAAGAGAATATTATACGATAGTTCGGGAGTTACCGACAGGAAAAGGGTTTGCAGATATTGTGATGATTCCAAGAAAGCTTCATATAGATAAGCCGGCAGTAGTAATCGAACTGAAATGGGATAAGAGTGTATCAGGGGCAATTGAGCAGATCAAGAGAAATGAATATATAGATGTTCTGCGTGATTACAAAGGAAATTTGCTGCTTGCAGGTATCAATTACAGCAAAAAGACAAAGAAGCATACCTGCATGATTGAACAGGTTCAGCTTTGAAATTAACAGGAGTAATATACAATAAGATGAAAGAACTGATCAAAAAACGGCATCTCATTCCGATTGCGGTGTGGTTTGTTATTTATATGGGATTATTTGGATTTCTGGAGATCGTACCGCCCAAAGAAGTGCATCTGATCCACTGTGCACTGGATGACATGATTCCATATATGGCAGTGTTTATCTACCCGTATGTGAGCTGGTTTCCATACATAGTCGTGTGTGCGTATCTTGTAATCAAGAATCTGGATGACAGACAATTCAAGAAAGCGGTACTGGTTCTGACCACAGGCATGAACATTTTCCTGTTCATTTCCTTCGTGTGGCCTACGGGACTGAGCCTCCGTGAGAGTATTGTCTATGATCTTCATACCTTAAGTGGAAATCTGTTGAAGTTCGTGCAGACGGTAGATACACCGAAAAGTGTATTCCCCAGCATGCACGTATATGTGACACTGGTGCTTCAGTATACATTGGAGATGCAGAAAAAACTGATTCCATCCTGGGGTATCTGGGTTGGCAGAGTGCTGGCGGTGCTGATCGTGCTGTCCACCATGTTCACCAAGCAGCATTCCGTACTGGATGTGAGTGCCGCAATCGTCATGTTTGCAGTGCTGGTTGTGGTGGTTGAGAAAATCGTGAAAAAATAAAGAGTAATGATAGGAAAGGCTGTCGGAGAAAAAATGGTAAAAGCAATCGTGAGAGACCCTTTATTTCTGGCACAGAAATCCGTGCCGGCAACAGAGGCAGATAAACAGGTGGTACAGGATCTTCTGGATACGCTCCGGGCGAATCTGGATCGATGCGTTGGAATGGCAGCGAATATGATCGGTGTCAGAAAAAATATCATTGTTGTGGCAATGGGTCCCTTTCAGTTTGCCATGATCAATCCGGTGATCACCAAAAAGAAAGAGGCATTTCAGACAGAAGAAGGATGCCTGTCCTTGGATGGTGTAAGACCCTGTACAAGATACAAAGAAATCGAAGTGGACTATCTGGATCAGAACTTCAAAAAGCAGCATGGAACCTATACGGGCTGGACAGCCCAGATCATTCAGCATGAGATCGACCATTGTCATGGGATTGTGATTTAATGAAACTGGAAAAATAGACCATGTAAAGATTCTTGGCGTGACAATTTTCTATCTGATAAGGTATGATAAAGCTACCAGAACATGGAAGGGGCGTGGCATATGAATCGGATCGGAAAGAACATTAAAAAAGCACGGTCGGAAAAGGGATATACGCAGGAACAGTTAGCGCAGAAGCTGTGTGTGACGCGGAATACTATTTCCAATTATGAGACGGGACATTCCAACCCGGATATAGAGATGCTTCAGCTGCTGGCAGAGGCACTTAAGACAGATCCGAATACATTGATCTATGGAGAGAAGAAAGAGCAGTCAGCGGATCAGACATGGCGAAAAGAGATTCTGAAAAGGGTTATCTGGCTTGTAATTGCTGGATTAATGATGGTGATTTCTTCTTCATTAATCAGATATGGAAATGATCTGACAAAAGATACGTTTATTGTTCCAAGCTGGGTATGGTGGTTAGGGCTTGTGAGTTATCCAGCGGCATATGTGATTATTGGAGAACAGATTATGGCGCTGTTATGGCGCGCATATGGAAAAGAAATTTCTGGAGCGAAATGGATAAAGGTTGTGTTTTGGATTTTAATAGGCGTAGTAGTTGCCTATGGGATTGTAATGACAGTGGAATGTATTCGCTATGGATATGAACAGTGGATATATAAGAAGATGGTAGAAAATATGCGACCCGGTGATTCTGTATCTTTTAATTTTGCTTCGGGTATTTTAGGTAACGTAATTCTTATTTACGGATACCATAAATGGCTCTGGATGCTTGGCTGGGGTGTATGTGGCATGCTTCTGGCGATATTGAAGCCGAAGAAGAAAAGCGCAGAAAGTGCAGAAAATTAAAAATTTCCCATAGACAAGTCGGAAAAAGTACGTTACAATAGACTCTACGACAAGTAAGACAGACAATCGCGGCTGATTATATCAGGTGAGGAAAGTCCGGGCTTCACAGGGCAGGATGCCGGATAACGTCCGGTGGAGGCGACTCCAAGGCCAGTGCAACAGAGATAAACCGCCAGTTCCGCAAGGGACGGGTAAGGGTGGAAAGGCAGTGTAAGAGACTACCGCCCGGCTGGTAACAGACGGGGCACATGTAAACCCCATCCGAAGCAAGACCAAGCAGAAGCATATGGTGGCCCGCCAGCTTCAGGTAGGTTGCTTGAACGTGCCGGTAACGGTACGTCTAGATAGATGATTGTCCAACGACATAACCCGGCTTATCGTTTTGCTTGTTGTATTTATAAGAAATAAGACTGGAAGTTACTTTCAGAAACAGACGCAGGGCTGCTTTAGAGATTCTAAAGTCGTTTCCTGCGTTTTTGTTATCTAAGTGAAAACAGATGAGATGGAGAAAGAGATATGCTGCGATTACGCCCTTATAAGCCCTGCGATGCACAGTCACTTGTACAGTGGCTGACCGATGAAGCAGGATTCTGGAAATGGTGTGCCGGGCGGTACGATCATTATCCGGTGACAGCCGATGATATCAATAATTTTTATGATTCCTTCCGCATGAAGGATGATTTCTGGCAGATGACGATGCTGGATGATACAAAAGTGGTGGGGCATCTGCTGATGCAGTTCTTAGATACGGAGCAGAGACATTTGAAATTTGGCTGCATTATCGTAGATCCATTGATCCGTGGGAAAGGATACGGCACACAGATGCTGACACTGGCACTGACGTATGCATTTACCATTTTGAAGGTGGAGCAGGTGTCACTGGGCGTATTTGAAAATAATATAACTGCGGCACACTGCTATGAACGGTTGGGATTTCAAAAGACAGGAACCTGTACAGATTATCATCTGATGGGAGAGATCTGGAGATTTCATGATCTGACAATGATGAAAACACAGTGGGAGGAACGGCAATGACAAAATTATATTCATGGAATGTGAACGGTCTTCGGGCATGTATGGAAAAAGGATTCCGGGAGTTCCTGGAGAGGGAGCAGCCGGATGTGTTGTGTTTACAGGAGACGAAGATGCAGCCTCATCAGGCGGATTTTGACTTTCCCGGATATGATGTGTACTGGAACAGTGCGGTGAAAAAAGGTTACTCAGGAACAGCTGTGCTGACGAAGGAAAAGCCTTTGTCTGTAAGCTATGATCTGGGATTTGAGGACAAACACAATACAGAAGGTCGTGCCATCACAGTGGAATATCCAGAGTATTATCTGGTGTGCGTCTATGTACCCAATGCACAGGATGGATTAAAAAGGATCGATTATCGAATGGAGTGGGAGGATGATTTCCGCGCTTATGTAGGTGCACTCAAAGAGAAAAAGCCGGTGATCGTGACTGGGGACATGAATGTAGCAAAGGAAGAAATTGATCTGAAGAATCCAAAATCCAACCGTGGAAATGCAGGATTTTCTGATCAGGAACGTGATAAGATGCGGGAACTGCTGGCAAGCGGATTTGTGGATTCCTTCCGGTATCTGTATCCGGAGCAGACAGAAGCTTACAGCTGGTGGTCTTACCGTTTCAAGGCAAGAGAGAGGAATGCAGGCTGGCGTATTGACTATTTCCTGGTGTCCGAAGGAATGGAGGACCGGATCGAAGACAGCAAGATTCTGTCGGATCAGTTTGGCAGTGATCACTGTCCGGTGGAATTGATTTTGAAATAAGAGAAGAATTGTAAAAAGAGTGAAAAGAAATGTAATAGTTTCTTTTTGCTCTTTCTTCTTTTGGGTGAAAATAATTTAAAAAACACCGCGACCAAATGGAGGCGGCAGGCATCTAATCTATGTAAATACAAAAAAGCCGGCGGGAAGGATACTATGAAAAGAGAACAACTGGGTCAGCTGATCCTGGCATCGGAGGACAGCATGTATCATGTGGCGAAATCATTGCTCTATAATGATGCAGATTGTCAGGATGCCATTCAGGAGACCATCGCAAAAGCATTTGACAAGATTAGAACGTTAAAACAGGACACGTATGCAAAGACCTGGCTAATCCGTATTCTGATCAATGAATGCTATGGAATCATGCGTAAGGAAAAGAAAATCATATCACTGGAGACCTGTGAACGGGAAGAGCCGTGGATGGAGAGACAGGATTATTCAGATCTTTATGGGGCGTTGATGAGGCTTACAGAGGAAGCAAGACTGGCGGTGACTCTGTATTATATGGAAGGATACAGCATTCGGGAGATTGCCAGAATGACAAGAGTGACAGAAAGTGCGGTGAAGAACCGGCTTGCCAGAGCGAGGACAAAGCTGAAGGAAGAATTATCCAAAGAAGGTTAAAAGGGAGGATGAACGATGAAGCTGGAAAATATGAATCAGGAATTTCCGAAGATGCCGGATGCTATGCGGAAGATGATAGAGCAGGAAGTAGAACAGCAGTTACAGAAAAAAACAGGAAAATTCATAGGCCGCCGAGTGATGATCGCTGTGCTGGCAGCAACTCTGGCACTGGGAACCACCGCATTTGCAGGTGTTTTATATCGGATGAAGAGTAAGCAGGTGGGAACCTATGCAGTGAAGACAACGCAGGAAAAAGAAGCAGGAACAGAAAATGAAACTATGCAGCCGACAGGAGAAAACCATTATGTGAGGCTGACTGCCAAGTGGCTGCCGGACGGAATGGTGCAGACAGAGGAAGGAAAATATAGTTTTGAAGATACTTATGCGCAGGGTGGCGTGAGCATGCTCTGTTACTATATGGATACGGGAGACTCCGCTTTTGAAATGCTGACACAACAGGTGGTAGAGAGTGAAACATTGAATATCAATGGCAGAGAAGGTATATACCTGGGACAGCAGGCACTGGGAGATGGACTTGCATTTAACCAGCAGCTCTATGTGGCGTACCCGGAGCTTCATCTGGTGCTGGAGATGACAGCGGCATCAGATGTGTCAAAAGAGGATGCTATCCAGATCGCGGAGCATGTGACATTGACACCCGTGGAACAGTCCGACGATAAAGATGTGATGATGTGCTATAACTGGAGCAGTTATCTGACTGCGGATGAAGGACAGGAGATGATAGATGAATCGAACCTTCCTGTCACATCGGTATCCATGGAGAGCCTGGAAAAAGCACATCCAATGGGAGACGTACTGGATATATCAGAAAACGATCTGGAAAAGCATCCAGGACTGACTGCAAAGGTAACAGATGTCCAGATCGGGGATAATCGATCCATGTTGTCAGATTCCATGCTGGGAGAGGATGATAAGCAGGCTTTTGCATCAGATGGAACGCTGCTTCCCGTCATACTTACTTATGTGAAAGAAGGAGATGGAGTCAATACGCTGGATCAGGTGATCCGGACGGAAGAAGAGCCGCAGAAGCTGGTCTGCGTGACCGTGGATTATACCAATACTGGTACAGAAACATGGAAAGACATTATGTTCAATGGAACGATCAACATTCTGGAACCGGCTGGAACTGTGGCAAAGATCTGGAGAGCGGATACCCAGACCCCTTCAGAGAATGACGCATGGACCTATGTGGCTGTGGACAATCATTCCTTTAATACGGAGGTAGGATTGTACGATGTGAAAGGTGGAGAACGTTCAAATAACTATATTGATTCTCTTGCACCTGGAGAGACAGTGACCGTACACTGGGCATTTGCCGTACCGGAAGAAAAGCTTGGAGAAATGTATTTTGACTTAGGAAATACCTGCAATCTGACATCTGACCTTACGGATGGATATGTGACAGACATCAGACAGCAGGAACAATAAAATCTTACAGAACACCACTCATCGCATTTCCGGTGTGTACCAGCAGGGACAGCAGATTGAAAATAGCTGTCTGCATGCCGGAGAGGACAGCGTTGTCAATGACGGTCAGCGGACGGCTTAAGACGCCGGATATCAGGAGCAGGATCAGTACGATGCTCCAATAGGGACGGTAGCGATTATAGATTTCCGCTGCTTTGTCTGACAGCTCACCCAGCACATGGGATCCATCCAGCGGTGGGATGGGAATCAGGTTAAAAACGCCAAGACCTACGTTCAGTACAGCAGAATACCAGAACAGAACGGCTAAAGTCTGGAAGAAGACAGTGTTTGGAGCATAGAGCAGTAGCAGACCCTCCAGCAAAATGGAGATACATGCCAGCAGCATATTTGCAATGGGACCGGCAAGAGAGACCAGGATCAGGCCTTTCTTCCGGTCCTTATAGTAATAAGGGTTGATCGGAACCGGATTGGCCCAGCCCATGTGAAAGACAAGCAGGCAGAGTGTTCCCATAGGATCCAGATGTTTTAATGGATTCAAGGTCAGACGACCGGACATTCTGGGGGTAGGATCGCCCAGCTTATCGGAGACCCAGCCGTGGGCACATTCATGGACGATGATGGCTAACAGCATGACAGGTGTCACATAGAGAATGGATCGCAACTGCGAAATATAATAGCTTAACATGATTATTTCCTCATTTCTGGTAGAATATAATTATTTTACCCTGTAATTGTCTAAAGATAAAGCATGAATATGGACAGAATATAAACTGGGGTTACAAAACACATGAATGGCGCGTGTGAATGGCATGTGTGAACGGTATGCATGGTAAAACATCCTACCAATTGCCCGTAACTACTTGACAACATCTGTCGTTTGGGAGTATAGTCTGTAGTGTAAAGTGAATAACGAAGTACCGGGGAGTCTGTGTGAAGCAGACTGAGAGCTGGCTGAGAATACCGCCAGGACCCGTATACCTGATTTGGATCATGCCAACGTAGGGAGCGACTGTGAGATAAGTAATAGAATGGGAGTGCCTGCGGGGACTTCCATTTTTGTGTTGTAAAGCTTTACGGCGGTACATTGGGGGCACCACCTTGTATCGCGGAACAAAAGTTATTGATGTTGAAAGGAGAACAACAATGAAGACAGCATTAACGATCGCTGGAAGTGATTCCAGCGGAGGCGCCGGAATCCAGGCTGATATGAAGACGATGATTGCCAATGGAGTATATGCCATGAGTGCGATCACAGCATTGACAGCCCAGAATACCACCGGCGTTCAGGGAATTTTCGAGGTGACACCAGAGTTCCTCGAGCAGGAGATCGACAGCATTTTTACGGATATTCGTCCGGATGCAGTGAAGATCGGAATGGTTTCTTCCACAGGATTAATTGAATCTATTGCGAAGAAGCTCACAGAGTACAAAGCAGAAAATATTGTAGTGGACCCGGTGATGGTGGCAACCAGCGGATCAAGACTGATCAGTGAGGATGCCATTGGAGCATTGAAAGAAAAGCTTCTTCCCATGGCAACCGTACTGACACCAAACATTCCGGAGACAGAGGTTCTGTCCGGTATGGAAGTGAAGACGGCGGAGGATATGGTAGAAGCTGCAAAATATATCAGTGAGACCTATCACTGTGCAGTTCTGTGCAAAGGTGGACATCAGCTGAATGATGCCAACGATCTTCTGTACAGAGACGGTGGATACAAGTGGTTCAATGGAAAAAGGATCGATAATCCGAACACTCATGGAACCGGTTGTACCCTTTCCAGTGCCATTGCCTCCAACCTGGCAAAAGGCTATGATCTGGACACAGCCGTAGAGCGTGCAAAAGCATATATTTCCGGCGCACTGGCAGCGATGCTTGACCTTGGACATGGTTCTGGACCTATGGATCATGGATTTGATTTCCGTGGAAAAGGCTTTGCGGAGGAGAAGGCATGACGACTACGGAGAGACTGCTGAATGTATCTAAAGAGATCTGGGAGGCTTACCATGAGCATCCATTTGTAAAAGGAATTGCAGACGGCAGCCTTGACAAAGAAAAATTCAAATATTATATGATACAGGATTATCTGTATCTGATCGATTATACGAAGGTATTTGCCCTGGGAGCAGCCAAGGAAAAAGACTTATCTGCCATGAAGCTGTTTGCAGGTTATACCCATGCGATCCTGGATGGAGAGATGGATATCCACAGAGCTTATATGGCGCGTCTTGGCATCACACCAGAAGAAGCAGAGACGGCAAATGTGGCACTTGATAATCTTTCCTATACTTCTTATATGCTCAGGGTAGCTTACGAGGAAGGTCAGGCAGAGGTGGCTGCAGCCATTCTTTCCTGCGCAGTGAGCTATGAAGTGATCGCAAAGAAGATCGTGGAAAAACATCCGGAAGCTTTGAATCATCCTTTTTATGGTGAATGGGTCAGTGGCTATGTGGCAGATGCTTATCATGAAGAGAATCAGGTGCTGATCGATCTGATGGATCGACTGTCTGATGGATATTCTGAGAAGCAGCTTCAGCATCTGGAAGAGATATTTATGGCTTGTTCCCGTTATGAGATGGCATTCTGGGATATGGCCTGGGAAATGAGGCGTTAGATCATGCTGACATTTGATAACGTGCGGTTTCAGTATGATTCCGAGGATTTTTCCATCATCGATCATCTGTCATTTACGGTAGATGCTGGGGAGTTTGTGTGCGTGATCGGACCTTCCGGATGTGGAAAAAGTACGATCTTCCGACTGGTGAACAAGCTTCTGACACCGGCAGAGGGAACGGTACTGGTGAATGGAACTTCCATTGAAAAGCAGAAGAATTACTGTGGTTATATGCCGCAGCAGGATCTGTTGTTTCCGTGGAGAACAGTAAAAGAAAATCTGATGCTTCCTATGGAGATCCAGGGAGGAATCAGTAAAGTGGAGATGGAGCAGCGGGCAGATCAGGCACTGGAATCGGTTGGATTAAAAGACTGGGGAAAGAAATCCCCCAAAGAATTATCCGGTGGAATGCGACAGCGGGCAGCATTTGCAAGAACGGTGCTGACCGGATCAGATCTGTTGCTTCTGGATGAGCCCTTTTCCGCCCTTGATTATCTGACTCGTCTTTCTATGCGGGAGTGGCTGCTGGAACAGTGGGAACGAGAAAAAAAGACAGTATTATTTATTACTCATGATGTGGAAGAGGCAGTTTTCCTGTCAAGCAGGATTCTGGTCGTAGAAAATATGCCGATCACACATCTGAAATCCATCGAAGTTCCGGCAGAGTATCCGCGCACCCGTGAGGAATTGATGCGTCCAGAGATCGTGAAGCTGAAAGAAGACCTGATCGACATGCTCAGGAGGGAGACCGTATGAGAGATAAGAAAAAGGCAGGAAATGCCAATCTTCCGGCACTGATCCTTCTGGCAGCACTTATAATGTTCTGGCAGATGGCAGCTATGGGAATCAATGCGGCATACATCCTGCCGTCACCCACGCAGATTCTGGTGCGATTATGGGAGCTGAGAGGACCGCTTTTCACCGCACATCTTCCGGCAACCATGTCGGTGGTAGCGATCGGACTTTTGATTTCCGTTGTGCTTGGACTTGGACTGGCGATCCTGATGGATGTAAGTGAAGTAGCTGAAAAAGCATTGTATCCACTGATCATCGCATCGCAGACGATTCCGACTACAGCACTGGCGCCATTGTTCGTGCTCTGGTTCGGGTATTCCATCTGGAGCAAAGTACTGGTAACCGTATTGATTACATTTTTTCCGATTACGATCACTGTGTTTGATGGGTTCAAATCAGTGAAAACAGAGATGGAAGAGCTGCTGTTCACGTTTGGAGCAGACAGACGCCAGATCTTTTTTAAATTAAAGATTCCGGCAGTGCTTCCCTGCTTTTTCTCTGCCATTAAGATGGCAGTGCCGCTGTCCATCATTGGAGCAGCGATTGGAGAATGGCTGGGTGCACAGAGCGGACTGGGATATTTCAGCCGACGGATGATGACGCAGCTGGATGGAGCAGGTGTATTTGCACCGATTCTTCTGCTCTCTGTGGTGGCCATGGCTTTTGTAGGTGTGGTGAGCGCACTGGAGAAGCGTATGATCCGTTGGAGAAACGATTAAGAATGCGAAGAACGACGTGATTCGTCATGCATTCGACAAAAAATATTTGATATCAGAGAGGATAAGTGAAATGAAACATAGAGTATTAGCAATATTATTAGCAGCAACCATGTGTATGGCATCTGTGACCGGATGTGGCAAGCAGTCAGCAGACAATAGTTCTGCAGCAGGAACAGAGGCAGAAGATAACAGTGCAGCAGAGACTGCAGACACACAGACAGATAACAAAGACTTAAGAGAAGTCAACGTAGTTCTGGACTGGTATCCCAATGCCATCCATACATTACTGTATACTGCCATTGAGCGTGGATATTTTGCAGAAGAGGGACTGGATGTGAAGATTCATTTTCCGGCAAATGATAACGATGCGCTGGCATTGGTAGCAGCAGGAAAAGCAGAGATCGGTATGTACTATCAGCAGGATGTGATCCAGGCCGTTGCTAATCAGGGAACAGGAATTAAATCTATTGGCGCGATCGTACAGTCTCCTCTGAACGTGATCCTGTCTTTGAAAGACAAAAATATCACCAAACCGGAAGATCTGGTTGGTAAGACCATCGGTTATGGCGGAACGGTTTTGAGTGAAGCTCTTGTAAAATGTATGATGGAAAATGTGGGAGCAGACGCTTCTGATGTAAATATGATCAATGTAGGATTTGAACTGATGAGTTCCATGACTACCGGAAATGTGGATGCAACTATCGGCTGCCTGGTAAATCATGAAGTTCCGCAGCTGGAAGAAGAAGGCTTTGACGTGAACTACTTTAGTGTCAGCGGATACGGCATTCCGAATTACTACGAGGAAGTATTTCTGACCAACGATGATCTTCTGGAAAATGAGCCGGAAGTTGTAGCTGGATTCCTTCGCGCTGCAAAGAAAGGCTTTGATGATTTTAAGGCTGATCCAGACGGCTGCCTGGCAATCCTTATGAACAATCAGAATGAAGAGAATTTCCCACTGACCCAGTCTGTAGAAGAGCAGTCCTGCGCAACGCTGATCCCGCTTATGGAGACCGAAGATGCTGCATTCCTGACCCAGACTGATGAGTGCTGGCAGGAAAATATCGACTGGATGCTGGAAAATCAGCTGATTGATAAAGCTGTGGATGTGTCCGATGTGATGACAATTGTTGATTTTGAAAACTAATTGCTTGAAAAATAACATATCCAAATAACCCCAGCCCCACCCACCATTGTTATTCAGGGAACCGCTTCCGCTAATTCCTCGCCCAGCGGTACGAACCCTTAATCTTGCGCTTGCGCTTGATTTCGGGAAGTACCGGGGCTGCGGACGTTCCCAGCATAATCGATGATGGGTGGGGCTGTTTTTACACACAGATTTTAGCGTAATAACAAATTCAAAAAAACAGTTGACAAGCAACTAAAAGTATCATAAAATGAAACCAACATCTGAGATTCTTATGCGTAAGCATATCCGGCGATTCGCCGAGTTTTCAGAAGAAAAAAACTGAATAAAGGCGAGCTGGAGATATGGAAAAATGGGGGCACAATATTATATATTTTCCAGAATCGCCGAAGGGGGATTATGGGAAAAAAAGAAGAACCGATGATTGCATATTATGAAGATGCAAGACATTTCGCATGGCTGGTCAATGGATGGATCTGTCAAGGAGAAAAAGAAATCGATGAGACACAGATCAAACCGAAAAATATTCGTCTGACAGGAAAGACAGGAAGTGGAAGAACGGCCAGAATGAGAAGTCGCTACCGGGATGTATTTAAAGAAATCGGGAAAGTTAAAGTAGTTCTTATGATTGGAACAGAACTTCAGTCCTTTGTAGACTATTCCATGCCGGTGCGGATAATGGACTATGATGCACTGGAATATAAAGATCAGATTCAGAGGATTGCATCTGAAAGAAAAGTGGAGAACCACGTAAAATCTGGAAAACAGAAGGTAGAACTGTCACCGATCAAAAAAGAAGACAGACTGATACCGGTCATTACGTTGGTATTGTATATGGGAGAAGAACCATGGGACGCAGCAAAAAATCTGCACGGATTACTGGATTTTTCCGAAGTCCCGGAAAGATTCAAAACTTATATTCCTGATTATCAGATTCATGTGCTGGATGTGTGCCATACACCGGATGAGCGTCTGCTTGAATTCCCAAAAGATATTGCAACCATGTTTCTGACAATCAAATATCGGGATAATTTACCGACTTTAAAGAAAGTATTGAAAACCATACCGGAGATTGAAAATATCGAAGAAGATACCTATGATGTGATGTGGAACTTCTTAGATAAGCGCATGCTGGAACTGAAAGAAAATGTACAAAATGAAGATGGAGGAATCAATATGTGTGGAGCCGTAGATCAGATGATTGCAGAAGGAATGGAGCGCGGACTGGCCCAGGGAATGGAGCGTGGAATTGCACAGGAGAAAGTATGGGGGATTCGGAATATGATTGAAGTTTGCAAGGAGTTAGGTGGTACTTATGATAATACGCAGTTTCAGGTGGAAATGAGATATCATCTGAGTCAGGAGAAAGCAGAAAAATATATGAAGCAGTATTGGAAGTAAACACAAACCCCTTGTAAAACCAAACTCAATCGTATATAATTTATCTTTAGATTACTGGTGTCTGACATCAGCAGAAGAATGAAATAGTAAGAGGAGATAAGCAATGGGAAAGGTACGTACAAGATTTGCGCCGAGTCCTACAGGACGTATGCATGTAGGAAACTTAAGAACGGCGTTATACGCATATTTGATCGCAAAGCATGAGGGAGGAGATTTCCTTCTTCGTATTGAGGATACTGACCAGGAGCGTCTGGTAGAGGGTGCTGTGGACATCATTTACCGCACACTGAAAGCAACTGGTCTTAAGCATGATGAGGGACCGGACAAAGATGGCGGCGTTGGTCCGTATGTACAGAGTGACCGTGTAAAATCCGGTATCTACATGGAATATGCTAAGAAGCTGATTGAAAAAGGCGAAGCATATTACTGCTTCTGTGATAAAGAACGTCTGGAGAGCCTGAAGCAGGAAGTGGCTGGAAAAGAGATCATGATCTACGACAAGCACTGCCTGCATCTGAGCAAGGAAGAAGTAGAAGAAAAATTAAAAGCAGGTGTTCCGTATGTTATCCGTCAGAACAACCCGCAGACAGGAACTACTACCTTCCACGATGAGATCTACGGAGATATTACCGTCGATAACTCTGAACTGGATGACATGATCCTGATCAAATCTGATGGATATCCGACCTACAATTTTGCAAATGTAGTAGATGACCATCTGATGGGCATCACTCATGTGGTTCGTGGAAACGAATACCTGTCTTCTTCACCGAAATACAATCGTCTGTATGAAGCATTTGGCTGGGAGGTTCCGGTCTATGTACACTGTCCGCTGATTACAGATGAGACTCATAAGAAGCTGAGCAAGCGTTGCGGACATTCTTCCTATGAAGATCTGATCGAGCAGGGCTTCCTGACTGAGGCAGTTGTGAACTTTGTAGCACTGCTGGGATGGTCACCGGAGGACAATCAGGAAATCATGTCCCTGGAGGAGCTTGTGGAGAAATTTGATTACCGCCATATGAGTAAATCTCCTGCAGTTTTCGATTACGGAAAACTGAAGTGGATGAATGGCGAGTACATTAAGAAGATGGACTTTGATGCATTCTATGAGAGAGCACTTCCGATCATCAAAGAAGTGATCACCAAGGATTATGATCTGAAGAAGATCGCTGCCATGGTGAAGACCCGTATTGAGATCTTCCCGGATATCAAGGAGCTGATTGATTTCTTTGAGGAAGTACCGGAGTACGATGTATCCATGTACACCCACAAGAAGATGAAGACGACTGCAGAGACTTCTCTGGCAGTTTTAAAAGAGGTGCTTCCGCTTCTGAAAGCACAGGAAGATTATAGCAATGACGCATTGTATGCAATGCTGAGTGCATATGTAGCGGAGAAAGGCTATAAGAACGGTTATGTTATGTGGCCGATCCGTACTGCGACTTCCGGTAAACAGATGACTCCGTGCGGAGCAACTGAGATCATGGAAGTGATCGGCAAAGAAGAAAGTATTGCACGTATTGAAAAAGCGATTGATAAATTAAGCGAGTCTTTATGAGTTCTTTTACAAAATCGCAGAGCGAAGCGATCCGTCATGTAGACGGACCGCTGCTCGTTCTTGCCGGCCCGGGATCGGGCAAAACCACCGTTGTGACAAAAAGAGTGCAGTATCTGGTACAGGACTGCAGTATTTCCCCTTCTTCAATTCTGGTCATCACCTTTACGAAGGCAGCTGCTACGGAGATGAAGGAGCGTTTTACACGCCTGATGGAACAGCAGGCACAACCGCCCGGAGGATATGGAAACGTATCGTTTGGTACTTTTCATGCTGTTTTTTTCAATATTTTGAAATTGTCTTATGGGTTTACGGTGGCAAATATCATTACTGAGGAGACCAGACGCCAGTATCTGAAGGAGAGTGTAGACCGGATGAAACTGGAGATCGATGATGAAAATGAATTTCTCACGGGGATTGCCGGAGAGATCAGTCTGATCAAAAATGAACGGGTAGAACTGGAACATTATTTTTCAAAAAACTGTTCGGAAGAGGTGTTCCGAAAGATCTACGAGGGTTACGAAGAACGAAAGAAGCGTGCAAGACTCATTGATTTTGACGATATGCTGGTCTATACATGGGAACTGTTGTCCCAGCGGAAAGATATTCTGTCTGCCTGGCAGAAAAAATATCAGTACATACTGGTGGATGAATTTCAGGATATCAACCGCCTGCAGTATGATATTTTGCGTCTGCTGGCGGAGCCGGAGAACAATCTGTTCATTGTGGGAGATGATGATCAGTCCATCTACCGATTTCGGGGTGCCAGACCGGAGATCATGCTGAATTTTCGGAAGGATTATCCACAATCAGGACAGGTACTGCTGAATGATAATTTTCGCTCTACCACACAGATTGTAGAGGCAGCTGGTCGGGTGATCGCCAGGAATAAGACCCGGTTTCCGAAGAACATCATAGCTCGAGGTGGAGATGGGGCTTTGGTGCGGAGCCTGGAATTTCCAGATCAGCAGCAGGAGTGTACTTATATTTTGAGAGAGATTCAGAACTGGCAGGCAAGGGGAGGTTTGCTTCGCCAGGTAGCGGTCATTTATCGCACCAACACCCAGCCAAGGGTCGTGATCCAGAAGCTGATGGAGTATAACCTGCCATTTCGGGTGAGGGATCAGGTTCCCAATCTGTTCCAGCACTGGATCGCCAGAGATCTGTTCTGTTATATGAGACTTGCCATGGGAAGCGGACTTCGTAAGGATCTGCTTCCGGTGCTGAACCGTCCTAAACGGTATCTGAGCCGGGAGTGTCTGAATGATGAGCGGATCTCCTGGGAATATATGCTTAACTTTTATAAGGATAAGCGTTATGTGTGTGACCGAATCGAGAGGCTGCAGTATGATCTTAAGATGATGAGCCGCATGGGTCCTTTTGCAGCCATCAATTATATCCGCCATGTGATTGGATACGAAGAGTATCTGAAAGAGTACGCCGGGTTTCGGCGCATGAATGTGGAGGATCTTCTGGAAGTGCTCTCAGATCTGCAGGAGAGTGCCAGAGAGTATCATACCTATGAAGAATGGTTTATCTATATTGAAAAATATACAGAAGAGATGGAGCAGTTGAAAAAGCGGCAGCAGGAAGTAAAGGATGGTGTCCATCTGACCACTATGCACAGCAGCAAAGGACTGGAATATGAAAAGGTATTTATCCTGGATGCGGCGGAAGGAATAACGCCTTATAAGAAAGCGGTGCTGGAACCGGATCTGGAAGAAGAGCGGCGCATGTTTTATGTGGCTATGACACGTGCCAAGAAGGAACTGACCATCTGCTGGACCAAGAAGGTAGGAAGCCATGAGAAGAAACCATCCCGGTTTCTGGAAGAGATGCAGGAGGAAGTGTAAGAAATGACAGAACAGTATAAGACCGTCTACGAAGGCGGCGAAGGAGAGATCGTAGAGAAAAAATCCAGGTTTATTGCCACTGTCCGCCCGGTGGAGACAGAAGAAGAGGCTCTTGCATTTATCGAGGAAATGAAGAAAAAATACTGGGATGCCAGACATAACTGCTCTGCTTATGTGCTGGGAGAACGGCAGGAGCTGATGCGATGCAGTGATGATGGAGAGCCATCCCAGACAGCGGGAAAACCTATGATGGATGTGCTGACCGGAGCAGGACTTACGAATGTGGCGGTGGTGGTGACCCGTTATTTTGGAGGAACACTGCTTGGAACAGGCGGACTGGTGCGTGCCTATTCAGCGGCGACCAAAGAAGGACTGGCCAACAGTACGATCATAACAAAATATTGGGGAACGAAGCTTCTGGTAAACACCGATTACAATGATATTGGAAAGCTTCAGTATCTGTTCGGACAGCGGGAGATTCCTATTATGGATGCACAGTATACGGAAAAGGTAAGCTTTGTGGTATTGATTCCCGTGAGCCGGGTGGAAGAAATCAAGAAAGCCGTGACAGAAGCAGTCAGTGGCCGGGCAGGCATGGAAGAAGTGGAACAGCTTTTCTATGCGCTGATCGATGGAGAATATATTTGCTTCTGATATCCTGTGGTAGATCAAGACCGACAGAGAAGAAAAATAAAAGCCGGAAGACCTGTATCTTGCAATGTCTTCCGGCTTTTTCTGACCTGCAAAGCAGATCAGGGAATGACTAGTTCAGTTCATCCTCAGATACTAATTCGTCATACTCCATGGAATCCAGAAGCTCGTCAAAGGCATCAGAAGCAATCTCATACTCTTCATCAGACTCAATGTTCTCAAGCTTCGGCTGACCATTTGTATCTTTGGAATAACGATACAGATATACTTCGCCGTCCTCGTTCTGACCATTCTCATCCAGTGGAAGCAGAGCGATGTATTCTTTGTCTCCTCCGTCGAAGATGCCTACGATGGCACATTCTACGGTGCTGTCATCATCCAGAGTCAGAGTCACGGTAACACCGTCTCCGCCGCAGGAAGCGCAATCACCATTGCATTTGGTTTCATCACAGTTATTGGACATTTGTAAACCCTCATTTCTTTTATAATAAACAGTTCAGGGAAGATCCCTGTACAAAACATATCATTTACAATGTATCAGAAGCCAGATGGTTTTGCAAGAGCTAATCACTGTAGTATGACATAAAATCTATGAGTTAATCACTGTAGTCTGACATAAAATAAAAATCGAGCCGCAGGCACAAAGCCAGCTTGTCTTTGAGATCCACTTCGGTACCTTCATCGGTGGATACAGTCACGACATAATCATCAGAGAAAAAGCCTTCCAGTTCTGCCTTTCCCTCGCCGATTTTATTTCCATCAAAATCCATCAGATAATTGCCCTTTTCGGTGGCCAGATAGTCTCTGGCAATATTTCCTTCTGCATCCAGAAATACGATGTAATAATCCCGCTCCAGTGTATCGCTTTCCAGAAGCTGCTCCTGGGCATATCCTAAGCAGTTGTCATCCATATCGTAATATCCATACGTATTACCGGAATTGACTCCTTCCATGTTGTAGATCCATTTCTCCTTTGGATAAGAGATATAGAACCATGGCTCTCCGCCGGAGGTGATGGTCCATTTGGTGTTGAAGAAGCCTCTTTCTACGATCCGTCCGGCAACTGTACCGTCAGCAATCAGGTCGGAATCGAGGACAATGTCATCCAGGTCACCGGTAACGGTGAGGGTGGAGGCATTATTAAGCAGCTCCCGCTGGTCCGATTCAGCAGCTTTTGGAGTATCTTTTCCGCATCCGATGGTTACAAGTGAGAACGCCAGTATCAGAAAAAGTACTGTTTTTCTGGTAAATGATTTCATCTATTTAGTCATCCTCCTCATCTCTTGCAATCTCTCTTGCCACCATGATCGCCATAGCAGTCATCAGTGGAAGATAATCGGTGTCATAGACGATCATCACAGCATTATCAAAGATCAGATTGTGTATGGTCAGTTCCAGGTCATCCATGATGGCACCCAGCATCCGTCCATTGAGAGTGACTGTGAAGTTGTGTCCGATGGAACCAGTATATTCTCTGAGCTCCAGTCTTCCTTCTGTTACATCCATAGTGAAATGATCCCGGATCAGCTCGAATTTTTTCTCCAGCTTTCCGTAGAGCACATCATTTGCATAGAAGCGATAAGTCGGCAGCACATGAAGAATCTCTTTCTCTACGCGGAATACTTCTCTGTGAGACGGGTCAAAGATGCGGAATTTGAGAAGAGGAGCTGTTCCATCGATAGAGTAGACCAGATTACCGTCCTTGTCACACAGATCGAAATGCTGTCCTGTCAGTTTGAAATCTTCTGTAAAGGTGTATACCTCTGATGGTTCAGATTCCGGGATCGGAAGGACTTTACCGGTATTTGCATAAGAAGAGATGCTGTCAAACAAATACTTCTGAAGCAGGATCACATCCGAGTGATAGCAGACGCTGTCAGCAGTATTATCTGCAAAATTTTCTCTCGGAGGGATCAGCGGTTCTGTTATCCGCTTTTTGATCAGACCTGCCAGATCGGAGTAGCCGAGGTACCCGTTGATACCGGAATCGGTGATCCAGAAATAGAGATAATTTCCATACTTGTCCGGTCCGAAGATCAGAGCCGGCCGCTTCATAGTACAAATATGTCCCAGATAGCCGCTGCCCAGAGGAGTGGATACATTTTTGAAGGCTTCATAGAAATCTTCGATTTTTCTCACGGTGTCACCGAAACTGATCATTTTTACAATGTCAGTAGAGTTATTGTAATCTTCCGGGGTTGCCATCATCCAGATGGCGACTCCGAAGATCAGAATCACCGTTCCTACGGAGATGAGGACAGAACTGTAATAAAATTTGAAGATTAAGCCAAGCCCAAGAACGGAAACAATGGCACCAACCAGTCGATAGAGAATACGTCGCAATTTCATAAGACTCCTCCTTCTCATATGTATTTTATATTATGATTCAAATGATATCATTTTCAAATTTTGTTGTCACTACCCGAAAGAATCATATCTTGACTTTATAGCATTTTTTTATAAAATAAAACTATTCGGAGTTTCCGGATATCGCAGACAAGGATACACAGAGGAGAAAATGAATATGGATATGATATTTTCAAAAAGAGCCACTCAGATCGAGGAAGGTATTTTTTCAATTCTAAATACAAAGAAAGAAGAACTGCTGCAGGCGGGCAGAGAAGTCTATAATTTTTCTGTGGGCACGCCGGATTTTAAAACACCGGAGCATATTATGAAAGCAATGGAAGAGGCCTGCAAGGATCCTGATAATTACAAATATGCCATGGCTGACCGGCCGGAAATGCTGGAAGCTATGAAGAATTTTTATAAAAACCGTTTTGGCGTGGAGCTTGAGACAGATCAGATCATGAGCATGTATGGATCTCAGGAAGGCATGGCACATATTGCTCTTGTCATGTGTGATCCGGGGGATGTGGTACTGGTGCCAAATCCAGGTTACCCGGTGTTCGGCATGGGACCACAGCTCATGGGGGCAAAGGTGGAGACGTATCCGCTCTATGCAGAAAATAATTTTCTGCCGGATTTTGCAGATATTCCGGAGGAGACAGCCAAAGCCGCGAAATTTATGATCATTTCTTATCCGGCCAATCCGGTATGTTCCGTGGCAGATGACAGCTTTTATGAAAAAGCCATTGCATTTGCAAAAAAATATAATGTGATCCTGCTTCATGACAATGCTTATTCCGATATTATCTTTGGCGGAAAAGAGGGAAAATCTTTCCTGTCTTATCCAGGAGCCATGGAAGTGGGGATTGAATTTTATTCTCTGTCCAAGTCTTATAACATGACTGGCATGCGGATCTCTTTTGCGCTTGGTAACAAAGATGTGATCCAGATGTTCCGGAAAGTCCGTTCTCAGATTGATTACGGCATCTTTCTGCCGATCCAGAAGGCCGCAGTGGCAGCACTGACTGGTCCGCAGGACAATGTAAAAGAGCAGTGCCGGATCTATGAAGAGAGAAATTATGCGCTCTGCAGAGGCATGAGCAGTATTGGATGGAAGATCCCGGATGGGCAGGGAACCATGTTCGTATGGGCACCGATCCCGGAGAATTATACCAGTTCAGAGAGATTTACCCTGGATCTGATGGAGAAGACCGGCATGATCGTAACTCCGGGTACTGCCTTTGGCAATCTGGGAGAAGGGTATGTGCGGATTGCATTGGTTCATCCGGTGGAAACCATTGAAAAAGTAGTTCGTATCGTAAAGGAAAGTGGTATTCTGGAAGCATGAGTTTTGTAGATGCATATACTGATTTCATTTTCATAGAGGATCAGCCGGAGCAGGCAGACATGATCTTTCTTCCTGGATCTGCAGAAGGAGCACTGCCAGTGCGGGCGGCACAGCTCTGGAAGGAAGGATATGCGCCATTGGTGCTCCCTTCTGGAAAATATTCCAAGCTGACAGGATATTTTACAGGGCATGGGGATCATGAGACCGAGTGGGATTATTTTCATGAGATCCTGCTAAAGGAAGGAGTGGCTGATCACGCGATCCTTCAGGAAAAGCAGGCAACTTATACTTATGAAAATGCAATTTTCTCCCGCAAATTAACTGATAAACTGGGTCTGGACATTAAAAAGGCGATTCTGGTCTGTCAGGCATATCATGCAAGACGTGCGAGCCTTTATTATCAGGTCTGTTACCCGGAGACTGAGATTCTGGTGTGCCCGGTGATTACCAGAGGCATCAGCCGGGATAACTGGTATCAGCATGAGACAGGTATTGAGACGGTACTGAAAGAAGTAGAACATTGTGGCAGTCAGTTTGGAGAAATCTTCCGGGCGAGACTATAATGCCAAGATTTGTTACGCATAACAACTTTCTGAAGAAAAAGATAGATAGAGTAATATTACACTTTTTGCAAATTCCGACTATAATCATTGACATAAAGAGCAATCCGAAAACGATGTCCGGTTTACCGATATCGCGGAGGCAACAAAAATAATCAATCATTATAAAAGGAGAAGAGTAAAATGAAAATCGTAGTATTGGATGGTTACACTGAAAACCCGGGAGATATCAGCTGGGAGCCGCTGGAAGCACTTGGAGAAGTAACAGTATATGATCGTACATCTTATGAGGAGTCTCCGCTGATCGCTGAGCGTATCGGTGATGCAGAAGTTGTTGTTATCAACAAGACCCCGATCAGCAAAGAGACTATTGACAAATGCCCGAATATCAAGACAATCGCAGTTCTGGCAACTGGTTACAATGTAGTAGATTATGAGTATGCAAAATCCAAAGGAATCCCGGTTCAGAACGTACCGGTATATGGAACTGACAACGTAAGCCAGTTTGCAGTATCCCTTCTGATGGAGGTTTGCTCCCATATCGGACATCACAACGAGTCCGTACATAAAGGAGAGTGGGCTAGCAACGCTGACTGGTGCTACTGGCATTATCCGATGATCGAGGTATCTGGAAAGACTGCAGGTATCATTGGTCTGGGACGTATTGGTGTCAACACCGCTAAGATCCTGAAAGCAATGAATGTAAATGTTATCGCATACGATGCATTCCAGAGCGAGGCTGGAAAACAGGTTGCTACTTATGTAGAGCTTGACGAGCTGCTTGCTAAATCTGACTTTATTTTCCTGCATTGTCCGCTGTTCCCGTCTACTGAGGGGATCATCAACAAAGACAACATCGCTAAGATGAAAGACGGCGTGGTTATCATCAACAACAGCCGTGGACCGCTGGTTGTAGAGCAGGATCTGTATGATGCACTGGAGAGCGGAAAAGTATCTGCAGCAGCAGTTGACGTTGTATCTACAGAGCCGATCAAAGCTGACAATGTTCTGCTGAAAGCGAAAAACTGCATCATCACTCCGCATATTTCCTGGGCAACACAGGATGCAAGAAAACGTATCATGAACACCACCGCGGAGAATATCAAATCTGTTCTTGATGGTGCACCTGTAAACGTGGTTAACAAATAGTATGAAGATAGTAATTGCGATTGACTCTCTGAAAGGAAGCTTAAGCTCCATGGAAGCGGGACATGCGATCGAACAGGGAATCCGCAATGTTCTGCCGGAGACAAAAGTGCTGGTAAAGCCGCTGGCTGACGGCGGAGAAGGAACAACGGAGGCTCTGGTAGAAGGTCTTGGCGGCGATATGGTACAGGTGCAGGTACATGGGCCGCTGGAGACACCGGTGAATGCTGCTTACGGAGTGATCAGGGAGTCAAATACGGCAATCATGGAGATGGCTGCAGCTGCAGGTATTATCCTGGTTGGCAAAGACAAGCGTCCGTTAGATGCAACCACGTATGGTGTCGGTGAGATGATCCGTGATGCCATTACCAGAGGCTGCAGAGAATTTATTATTGGAATCGGCGGAAGTGCCACCAATGATGGTGGTATCGGAATGCTGACAGCATTGGGATATGAGTTCCTGGATGCTGAAGGAAAACCGGCAGGAATCGGAGCAGGAGCACTTTACAAAGTTGCAAAAATCTGCGATGATAAAGTGATGCCGGAATTAAAAGACTGTCATTTCCGCATTGCATGCGATGTGACCAATCCTCTCTGTGGAGAGAATGGTTCTACTTATATCTATGGTCCGCAGAAAGGTGTGACTGTAGAACTTCGGGATGAGCTTGACCATGCTATGGGTGCTTATGCACAGGTAGTAAAAGCTTACAATGGAACTGATTATGCGAAGACACCAGGTGCCGGTGCAGCCGGAGGACTTGGATTTGCATTCTTAAGTTTCTTAAGCGGAGAGCTTCTTCCAGGTATCGAACTGGTACTGAATGCAGTGGAGATGGATAAAGCAATGGAAGGTGCAGATCTGGTATTTACCGGAGAGGGTCGTCTGGATTATCAGACAGCCATGGGAAAAGCACCGGTGGGCATTGCAAAAATGGCGAAAAAGCACGGTGCAAAGGTGATTGCTCTTGCGGGAGCAGTGATCGAAGGGGCACAGGAGTGCAACGAACAGGGAATTGATGCTTATTTTCCGATTCTCCGCCAGGTAGTGACACTTGACGAGGCCATGGATCCGGCAACGGCAAGAAAGAATATGGTTGAGACCACGGAGCAGGTAATGCGCCTGGTAGCAGCTGTAAAATAAGAAAGAGAAAGAGAGATACACATGACGGATGAAACATTGATCCTTTTGGGAACTGGCAACGCAACAGTAACCAAATGCTTCAACACCTGCTTTGCGATTAAAACCGGAGAGGAATATTTTCTGGTGGATACAGGAGGTGGTAATGGTATCATGACTCAGCTTGAAAAAGCGGGGATCCCTATGGAATCTATCCACGAGATCTTTATGAGCCACGAACATACCGATCACTTACTGGGACTGATCTGGCTGATCAGAATGATCGCAACAAAGATGAAGAAGGGTCAATATGAAGGCAATCTGAACATTTACTGCCATGCCGATCTGAAAGAAATTATCCTGACGATTACCAGACTGACCGTTCAGGCGAAATTTTTTAACATGATCGGAGAACGGATCTTCATTCATCCGGTGGAAGACAACGAAGAGAGAGACATCCTGGGGTATCATGTGACCTTTTTCGATATTCATTCTACAAAGGCAAAGCAGTTCGGCTTCACTATGAACCTGAAAAATGGAAAGAAATTCACCTTCCTTGGAGATGAGCCCTATCAGGAACACGAAGAAGTCTATGCGAAGGATGCGGACTGGTTATTGCATGAGGCATTTTGCCTGTATGCGGATCGGGACAAGTATAAGCCTTATGAAAAGCATCATACGACGGTAAAGGAAGCCTGTGAGAATGGGGAGAAGCTGGGAGCTAAGAATCTAATCCTCTATCATACAGAGGACAAGAATCTGGCAAACAGACGAGAGCTGTATACAGCAGAAGGAAGCCTTTATTATCACGGCAATCTGATCGTACCGGACGATCTGGAACGGATCGTATTATAAGCCATGTGTATGAGAGGGGAGGTTCTTAGGAACTGTCTCCCTCTTGTGCAGTCTGCCCTTAAAAGACAGAGAAAACATTCGCTTGAAAAAAGCAAAAAATATGGTACTATATAAACGTATTATTTTAGGATAGAAAGGAAATGAATTATGCAGACTTTAGAGTTACAGAAAATCGCAAATGAAGTCCGCAAAGGAATCGTTACCGGTGTACATAGTGCAAAAGCCGGACATCCAGGCGGATCTTTATCTGCAGCAGACATTTTTACCTATCTCTATTTTGAAGAGATGAACATTGACCCGAAGAACCCGACTGATCCGGACAGAGACCGTTTTGTTCTTTCTAAAGGACATACCGCTCCGGGTTATTACAGTGCAATGGCTCAGAGAGGTTATTTTCCGGTTGAGGAGCTTCTGACTCTTCGTCATGTAGACAGCCGTCTGCAGGGACATCCGTGTATGCAGGATCTTCCGGGCATTGATATGTCTTCAGGATCTCTGGGACAGGGAATCTCCGCAGCAGTTGGTATGGCAATTGCCGGAAAACTGGACAACAAATCTTATCGTGTATATACCCTGCTGGGTGATGGCGAGATTCAGGAAGGGCAGGTATGGGAAGCTTCCATGCTGGCTGCACATCGTCATCTGGACAACCTGGTAGTGATCGTTGACAACAACGGTCTTCAGATCGATGGAAGAATCGAAGATGTGAACTCTCCGTATCCGATCGATAAGAAATTCGAGGCATTTAACTTCCATGTAATCAACGTTGCTGACGGTAATGACATGGATCAGTTAAGAGCTGCTTTTGAGGAAGCTAAGACTGTAAAAGGACAGCCGACTGCTATTATCGCCAAGACTGTAAAAGGTAAAGGCGTATCCTTCATGGAGAACCAGGCATCCTGGCATGGAACTGCTCCGAACGATGAGCAGTATGCAGTAGCAATGGCAGATTTGGAGAAAGTAGGTGAAGCATTATGTCAGAAGTAAAGAAGATCGCAACGAGAGAAAGCTACGGTAACGCTCTGGCAGAGCTTGGCGCACAGAATCCGAATATTGTCGTACTTGATGCAGACCTTGCAGGAGCTACTAAGACTGGTATTTTCAAAAAAGCATTCCCGGAGCGTCACATTGACTGTGGTATCGCTGAGGGAAATATGATGGGAGTAGCAGCAGGACTTGCTACCTGCGGAAAGATCCCGTTCGCTTCTTCTTTTGCTATGTTCGCAGCAGGAAGAGCATTTGAGCAGATTCGTAACTCTATCGGATATCCGCACCTGAACGTTAAGATCGGTGCTACTCATGCCGGTATCTCTGTAGGTGAGGATGGAGCTACTCATCAGTGTAACGAGGATATCGCTATTATGCGTACAATTCCGGGAATGACCATTATCTGCCCGGCAGATGATGTGGAAGCAAGAGCTGCTGTAAAAGCTGCTGCTGAGTATGTTGGACCGGTTTATATGAGATTTGGCCGTCTGGCAGTTCCGGTAATCAATGATGAAGCTAATTATAAATTTGAAATTGGTAAAGGAATTACCCTGAAAGAAGGTAAAGATGTAACCATCATCGCTACCGGACTTGAGGTAAATGAAAGCCTTGAGGCTGCTAAGCTTCTTGAGGCTGACGGTATCTCTGCTGAGGTGATCAATATCCATACCATCAAACCGCTTGACAAAGAGCTGGTAGTTGCATCTGCAAAGAAGACTGGCAAAGTTGTAACCGTAGAAGAGCATTCTGTTATCGGTGGACTTGGTGGAGCTGTTGCTGAGGCTCTTTCTGAGGAAGCTCCGACCAAGATGCTTCGTATCGGTATGATGGACAAGTTCGGACAGTCCGGTCCGGCAAAAGCTCTGATCGAGTACTATGGTCTGGATGGAAAGAGCATTTACGAGAAAGTAAAAGCATTTCTGTAAGCTGAAGTTCTGAATCGAAGATAAAAAAGATCCCGCAGGATTCACTGAAAAGTGAAGATCCGGCGGGATCTTTTTTGCTGTCGGGAAATTACCGGAACATTATCTGCCCCAGAATTCTTTGATAAGATCCACACGGGAAGTCATGGCAGTCAGCAGTCCGTCCAGAACCGTAATAGCAGCCATGCATTCGACAACCACCACTGCGCGGGGCACGATGATAGGATCGTGGCGGCCATGGATAGAGACTTCAATGTCTTCCCCGGTTTTGTTGACCGTGTGCTGCAGAGCGCTGATGGATGGCGTCGGTTTGAAGGCTGCCCGGAAGATAATGTCGCTTCCGTCACTGATGCCGCCCAGGATACCACCGGCATGGTTGGTTTTCTTGCCGACAGATCCATCTTCCTTCATATAGAAGGCATCGTTGTTCTCACTGCCGCAGCTTCTGGCAGCTAGAAATCCATCACCGATCTCAAAGCCCTTGACTGCGCCGATGGAACAGATGGCTTTTGCCAGGTTTGCGCTTAATTTATCAAAGCAGGGATCGCCCACACCTGCAGGGACGCCCTTGACCACACATTCCACCACACCGCCGCAGGAATCTTCTTTTGTACGGCAGGCATCCAGATAAGCCATCGCCTGTTCAGCTGCTTCTGCGTCGGGCATATTGACGGCATTGCGTTCCATCTCTGAGAGATCAAAGCGGCTCTCGTTGATCTGTACCGGTCCGATGGAGCGGGTATAAGCAGTGACAGTGATGCCAAGCTCCTGTAAAAGCTTTGCAGCGACTGCACCTGCGGCCACACGGCCAATGGTCTCACGCCCGGAAGAACGTCCACCGCCGGTGTAATCACGAAATCCGTATTTGCAGTCGTAGGTATAGTCTGCGTGTCCAGGACGATAGTAGGATGCAATCTCACTGTAATCTTTGGAACGCTGGGATGTATTTCGAACCATCAAAGAGATAGGCGTACCGGTAGTGCGTCCGTCAAAGACGCCGGACAGAATCTCAACGGTATCATCCTCCTTACGGGGAGTGGTGAAACGGGACTGTCCCGGTTTTCTGCGGTTTAAGTAGACCTGAATATCTTCTTCGGTGAGAGAAAGTCCGGCCGGACAGCCATCGATTACTACGCCGATGCCTTTGCCGTGGGATTCACCCCAGGTCGTGATAGAAAAAATATTGCCAAAAGTGGAACCTGCCATAGGTAAAATACTCCTGTTCTGTATATTTGGATTGACTAAATCCAAGTATATAGAATATACTTTCATCTGTAAAGACTAAATGGAGGATGAGGAACTTTGTATAAATTACTGAAAAAAGATGGAGATGCAAAACGAGGGGAATTTCATACCGTACATGGAGTGATCCAGACACCGGTATTCATGAATGTGGGAACGGCAGCAGCAATTAAGGGTGCAGTGTCTACGGAGGATCTGGAAGAGATCGGAACCCAGGTGGAACTGTCCAATACCTATCATCTGCATGTAAGACCTGGTGATGAAGTCGTTAAAAAGATGGGAGGACTTCATAAATTCATGTCATGGAACAAACCAATTCTGACCGATTCCGGTGGATTTCAGGTATTTTCCCTGGCAGGGCTTCGTAAGATCAAGGAAGAAGGAGTATGTTTCAACTCACATATCGATGGAAGAAAGATTTTCATGGGTCCGGAAGAGAGTATGCAGATCCAGTCTAATCTGGCTTCTACCATTGCCATGGCATTTGATGAGTGTCCGCCAAGCCTTGCAGACAGAAAATATGTGCAGGATTCGGTGGACCGTACCGTTCGCTGGCTGAAGCGTTGTAAGACAGAGATGGATCGGCTGAACAGTCTGGAAGATACCATCAATAAGAACCAGCTGCTGTTTGGAATCAATCAGGGTGCAATCTTCGAGGATATCCGCATCGAGCATGCAAAGCAGATTACAGAGATGGATCTGCCTGGATATGCCATCGGCGGACTGGCAGTGGGTGAGAGCCATGAAGAGATGTACCGGATCATTGAAGCGGTGATACCGTATCTGCCGGTAGAAAAACCGACATACCTTATGGGTGTGGGAACACCTGCAAACATTCTGGAAGCAGTGGAACGAGGTGTGGATTTCTTTGACTGTGTATATCCAAGCCGTAACGGACGTCATGGACATGTCTATACCAATCATGGGAAGCTGAATCTGTTTAATGCCAAATACGAGCTGGATGAGGACCCTATCGAGGAAGGCTGTCAGTGCCCGGCCTGCCGTCGTTACAGCAGAGCATATATCCGCCATCTTCTGAAGGCAAAAGAGATGCTTGGCATGCGCCTGTGTGTGCTTCATAATCTGTATTTTTACAATCATATGATGGAGGAGATCCGTGAGGCCATCGAGCAGGGAAGATATCAGGAATATAAGAAGCAGAAACTTGACGGAATGCAAAATATTGTGTAAAATAGACGATAGGTTATTTTTCTAGGAGGAAACAGATATGTTATTAACCGCAACAGGTTCTGCGCAGACAACGGTAATGCTCATTTGGATCGTAGCATTGTTCGCAATCATGTATTTTATGATGTGGAGACCGCAGAAAAAAGAGCAGAAGAGAGTAGCTGCCATGCTTTCAGCAATGGAGGTTGGCGATGTGGTTGTTACCACGAGTGGATTTTATGGTGTGCTCATTGACATTACTGATGATGATGTGATCGTAGAGTTCGGAAGCAACCGCAACTGCCGTATTCCAATGAAGAAGTCGGCTATCCAGGAAGTGGAAAAACAAGACTAAGGCAAAGATGCCAAAAGGGGCGGGAGACTACTTCCGCCCCTTTTCTGCAAACTGTCAAGGCCCGTGTAAAAGAGGAGACATGAGATGAATTATAAGATTGGAGTGATTTCCGGTGATGGAATTGGCCCGGAGATCGTAAGAGAAGCCCGCAAGGTATTGGACGCGGTGTGTAAAAAATACGGACACGAGTTCGACTATACTGATCTTCTCCTGGGAGGAGCATCCATTGATGTACATGGTGTGCCGCTGACCGAAGAGACTATAGAACAGGCAAAGAAATGTGATGCAGTTCTGATGGGTTCCATTGGTGGTGATGCAAAGACTTCTCCATGGTATCAGCTGGAGCCGTCCAGACGTCCGGAGGCAGGACTGCTGGGAATCAGAAAGGCTTTGAACCTGTTTGCAAATCTGAGACCGGCTTATCTCTATGATGAGCTTCGCAGTGCATGCCCGCTTCGTGAGGATATCAGTGCAGCCGGATTTGATATGTTGATCATGAGAGAGCTGACCGGAGGACTGTACTTCGGCGCAAGAAAGACAGAAGAAGTAGACGGGGTAAGAACTGCTACCGATACGCTTACATATAATGAAAATGAGATCCGCCGGATCGCAAAGAGAGCTTTTGATATCGCAATGAAGAGAAATAAAAAGGTCTGCAGCGTAGATAAGGCGAATGTACTGGATTCTTCCAGACTGTGGAGACAGGTCGTGGAAGAAGTGGCGAAAGATTACCCGGAGGTAACACTTTCCCATATGTATGTTGACAACTGTGCAATGCAGCTGGTGATGAATCCGGCACAGTTTGATGTGATCCTGACTGAGAACATGTTTGGTGATATTTTATCAGATGAAGCTTCTATGGTGACCGGATCCATCGGAATGTTGTCAAGTGCAAGTCTTAATGAGACAAAATTCGGTCTCTATGAGCCGAGCCACGGATCAGCACCGGATATTGCCGGACAGAATAAGGCTAATCCGATCGCAACCATCCTTTCCGCAGCGATGATGCTTCGTTACTCGCTGGATCTGGATGCGGAGGCAGATGCTGTGGAGGCGGCTGTCCGTCAGGTTCTGAAAGAGGGATATCGCACCGGCGATATTATGGCAGAAGGCTGCAGCCAGGTAGGAACCGTAGAGATGGGTACTCTGATCGCAGAGAGAGTATAAGAAGACAAATATCTGTTCAGAACCATATTCGCAAACATGAGGCTTTGAACAGCAAACACACATTTTATATACAACAGGAGGAATTATCATGAGAAGTGATGCAGTAAAGAAAGGCATGCAGCAGGCACCGCACCGGTCTCTGTTCAATGCACTGGGACTGACAGAAGAAGAGATGAACAGACCGCTGGTCGGAATTGTCAGCTCTTACAATGAGATCGTACCGGGACATATGAACCTGGATAAGATCGTGCAGGCAGTAAAGATGGGAGTTGCAATGGCAGGAGGAACACCGATCATGTTCCCGGCTATCGCCGTATGTGATGGTATCGCTATGGGACATACCGGTATGAAATATTCTCTGGTGACCCGTGATCTGATCGCAGATTCTACAGAGGCTATGGCAATGGCTCACCAGTTCGATGCACTGGTTATGGTGCCGAACTGTGATAAGAATGTACCGGGACTTCTGATGGCAGCAGCCAGAGTCAATGTACCGACTGTATTTGTAAGCGGCGGCCCGATGCTTGCAGGACATGTAAAAGGACAGAAGAGAAGCCTTTCCAGTATGTTCGAGGCAGTTGGTTCCTACGCAGCAGGAACTATGACAGAAGAGGATGTCAAAGAGTTTGAAGCAAAAGTCTGCCCGACCTGCGGATCCTGTTCAGGTATGTACACGGCCAACAGTATGAACTGTCTGACAGAGGTTCTTGGTATGGGACTTCAGGGTAATGGAACCATTCCGGCAGTATATTCCGAACGTATCAAGCTGGCGAAGAAAGCGGGTATGCAGGTAATGGAGATGCTTCGGAGAAATATCCGTCCGAGAGATATTATGACAAAAGAGGCATTCCTGAACGCTCTGACTGTAGATATGGCACTGGGATGTTCCACCAACAGTATGCTGCATCTTCCGGCAATCGCTCATGAGGCAGGCGTAGAGCTTGACATGGAACTGGTTAATGAGATCAGTGCCAAGACTCCGAATCTGTGCCATCTGGCACCTGCAGGTCCGACCTACATAGAAGATCTGAATGAGGCAGGCGGTGTCTATGCAGTTATGAACGAACTGAACAAGAAGCATCTGCTGAACCTGGATTGTATGACAGTGACAGGTAAGACAGTTGGTGAAAATATTGAGAAATGCTATAACAAGAATCCGGAGGTTATCCGTCCGGTAGAGAATCCGTACAGCCAGACTGGCGGACTTGCGATCCTGAAAGGAAATCTGGCACCGGACACCGGCGTTGTAAAACGTTCTGCAGTTGCTCCGGAGATGCTGGTACATGAAGGTCCTGCAAGAGTCTTTGATTGTGAGGAAGATGCAATCGCAGCCATCAAAGGCGGCAAGATCGTTGCAGGAGATGTTGTTGTGATCCGTTATGAGGGACCAAAAGGCGGCCCGGGCATGAGAGAGATGCTGAACCCGACTTCCGCAATTGCAGGAATGGGACTGGGCTCTTCCGTTGCACTGATCACAGACGGACGTTTCAGTGGAGCAAGCCGTGGAGCTTCCATCGGTCATGTATCACCGGAGGCAGCAGTTGGCGGTCCGATCGCACTGGTAGAAGAGGGCGATATCATCAAGATCAATATTCCGGAAAATTCGCTGAACGTAGATATTTCTGACGAAGAGATGGCAGCAAGACGTGCAAAATGGCAGCCAAGACAGCCAAAAGTGACCACAGGCTATCTGGCTCGTTACGCACATCTGGTAACATCCGGAAATCGTGGAGCAATTCTTGAGATTCAGGACTAGGGGGAGAAAGTTATGGTATTGACTGGAGCGGAAATTGTAGTTGCCTGCTTGAAAGAGCAGGGTGTGGACACGGTGTTCGGATATCCGGGCGGCGCGATCCTGAACATATATGATGCATTATATAAACATGCGGATGAGATCAGACATATTCTGACTTCTCATGAGCAGGGGGCTTCTCATGCGGCAGACGGTTATGCAAGAGCAACCGGTAAAGTGGGCGTATGTATCGCAACCTCCGGTCCTGGTGCCACCAATCTGGTGACCGGTATTGCAACTGCTTATATGGATTCCATTCCGATGGTTGCAATCACCTGTAACGTAGGTACCAGCCTGCTTGGAAAAGACAGTTTCCAGGAGATCGACATTGCCGGTGTGGTTATGCCGATCACCAAGTACAGTTTTATTGTTAAAGACGTCAGAGATCTGGCAAAAGTGATCCGCCGTGCATTCAGCATTGCAAAGAGCGGACGCCCAGGCCCGGTTCTGGTGGATATTACCAAGGATGCGACTGCGAATACTACCGAATATATTCAGCAGGTGCCGGATGTGATCCTTCCGGATACTGCAGCGATCACAGACGAAGATCTGCATACGGCTGCAGAGCTTATCAAAGAAGCAAAGAGACCGATGATTTTTGTGGGCGGTGGTGCGATCGCAGCAGATGCAAGTGAAGAATTACTGGAGTTTGCAGAGAAAATCAATGCGCCGGTATGTGACACTTTAATGGGTAAAGGAGCATTTTCCGGAGAACATCCGCTGTATGCAGGTATGCTGGGTATGCATGGAACCAAATATGCAAACTTTGGTGTAACTCACTGCGATCTTCTGATTGCGATAGGTACCCGTTTCAGCGATCGTGTATTTGGTAATGCGGCAAAATTTGCACAGAATGCCAAGGTGCTGCAGATCGATGTAGATCCGGCAGAGATCGACAAGAATATCAGAACCACAGCCAGTGTGATCGGCGATGTGAAGGAAGTACTGAAGCGCCTCAATCCGATGATCGGTCAGTATGACCACAAAGAGTGGGTAGAGCATATTGAAGAACTGAAGCTGAAATTCCCGCTGAAATACAATCTGGATGGCCTGACAGGACCGTATGTGGTAGAAGAGATCTACCGTGTGACCAAAGGTGATGCGATCATCACCACTGAGGTTGGCCAGCATCAGATGTGGGCAGCACAGTATTATAAATACAGCAAGCCGCGGCAGCTTCTGACTTCTGGTGGACTGGGAACGATGGGATACGGCCTTGGCGCAGCTTTGGGAGCAAAGACTGCAAGACCGGATAAAACGGTCATCAATATTGCAGGTGATGGCTGTTTCCGTATGAATATGAATGAACTTGCAACGGCATCCCGTTACAATATTCCAGTCATTGAGGTTGTCATCAACAATCATGTACTAGGAATGGTACGTCAGTGGCAGACCCTGTTCTACGGCGGAAGATATTCTGCAACCGTATTGAATGATAAAGTGGATTTTGTAAAAGTAGCTGAAGCACTCGGCTGCAAAGGAATCCGCGTAACGAAAAAAGAAGAAGTCGGACCGGCACTGGAAGAAGCAATCGCACATGGTGGACCGGTACTTCTGGACTGCCAGATCGACTGTGATGACAAAGTATTCCCTATGGTACCTGCGGGGGCAGCTATCGAGGATGCGTTTGATGAGGATGATCTGAAGAAAAAAGAGATGTAACAGAGGGGGGAGGGTGCTTGTATAAAGTGCCTTTCCTTTGTCGTCTACATAGACAAGATGAGTAGAGGAGTGTATGAAAATGAGCAGAGTTTACAATTTTTCCGCAGGACCGGCAGTACTGCCGGAAGAAGTCCTGCAAGAAGTGGCAGCAGAGATGATGGATTATAACGGTACCGGAATGTCCGTTATGGAGATGAGTCATCGATCCAAAGCCTTTGAAGAGATTCTTGAGACAGCGGAGAAAGATTTCCGTGAGCTTCTGAAGATTCCGGATAATTACAAGGTACTGTTCCTGTCAGGTGGAGCGCACCATCAATTCGCAGCAGTGCCTATGAATCTGATGAAAAACGGAGTGGCAGATTATATCGTGACCGGTCAGTGGGCAAAAAAAGCTTATGCTGAGGCACAGAAATACGGAACTGCCAACAAGATCGCATCCAGTGAGGATCAGACATTCTCCTACATTCCTGATTGTTCAGATCTGCCTATCAGTGAAAATGCAGACTATGTATATATTTGTGAAAATAATACCATTTATGGAACCAAATTTAAGACCCTTCCGAACACCAAAGGAAAAGAGCTGGTAGCAGATGTGTCTTCCTGCTTCCTGTCTGAGCCCATGGATGTGACCAGATACGGCATGTTCTACGGCGGTGTTCAGAAGAATATCGGACCTGCAGGTATGGTGATCGCCGTGATCCGTGAGGATCTGATCCGCGATGATGTACTTCCGGGAACTCCTACCATTATGAAATACAAGACCCAGGCAGATGCCGGTTCTTTATACAATACACCCAACTGTTTCTGCATCTATGTATGTGGTAAAGTGTTCAAATGGCTGAAGAAGATGGGCGGTCTTGAGGTTATGAAGCAGCGCAACGAAGAAAAAGCAGCTCTTCTCTATGATTATCTGGATTCCAGCAGCATGTTCCGAGGAACCGTCCGCAAGGAAGACCGTTCTTTGATGAACGTGCCATTTGTGACCGGAGATAAGGATCTGGATGCAAAATTTGTAAAAGAAGCAACAGCAGCAGGTCTTGTGAATCTGAAAGGACACAGAACCGTAGGCGGTATGCGTGCCAGCATTTACAATGCAATGCCGAAGGAAGGTGTGGAAGCCCTGGTGGCATTTATGAAGAAATTTGAAGAGGAGAACAAATAAAATGTATCAGTATCATTGCCTGAATAATATTGCAGAGGTAGGACTTAAAAAATTTGACGGGAATTATGCACAGACAGACAAGATGGAGGATGCAGACGCAATCCTTGTAAGAAGTGCGGTGATGCATGATATGGAATTCTCCGATAAGCTTTGCGTGATTGGAAGAGCAGGAGCAGGCGTCAATAACATTCCTCTTGGAAAATGCTCTGAGCAGGGAATCGCTGTATTTAATACACCAGGAGCCAATGCGAATGGTGTAAAAGAGCTGGTGATCGCAGGTATGCTGCTGGCAGCCAGAGATATCGTAGGAGGTATGTACTGGGTACGGTCCGAGAGACAGAACGAAGATCTGGAGAAAATGGCTGAGAAAGAGAAGAAGCGGTTTGCAGGAACGGAGCTTCTTGGCAAAAAGCTGGGTGTGATCGGTCTGGGAGCAATCGGTATTCTGGTGGCAAACGCAGCAGCAGCTCTTGGTATGGAAGTGTATGGATATGATCCGTATATTTCTGTAGAGGCCGCATGGAAGCTTTCCAGAGATGTGAAGCACATTACCGATGTAAATGATATTTACAAAGAGTGTGATTATATTACCATCCATGTGCCGCTGATGGACAGCACCAAGGGTATGATCGGAGCAGATGCAATCGCACAGATGAAGCCATCCGTAGTTGTCCTGAACCTGGCAAGAGGTCCGCTGGTAGACCAGAAAGCCATTGTTGAAGCACTGAAGACCAATCGGATTCGTAAATATGTAACAGATTTCCCGAACTCCGATGTGGCATCTCAGAAAAATGCCATCGTGATCCCGCATCTGGGTGCATCTACCGAGGAATCTGAGGATAACTGTGCAGTGATGGCAGTGAAAGAGGTAAGAGATTATCTGGAAAATGGTAATATCCATAACTCTGTAAACTATCCGAACTGCGATATGGGTGTATGCACTTCTGCTATGCGTGTGGCGATCATCCATCGAAATATTCCGAATATGCTGGCAAAATTTACTTCTGCATTTGGTGAGCTTGGTATCAACATTGAGCGTCTGACCAACGTGACCAGAGGTGAATACGGCTATGTAATGGTTGACTTAAGCCATATGGCTGATGATGCAGAGATTGAAAAGCTTCGTGCGATTGAAGGAGTTCTGAAAGTACGGGTGATGAAATAATGGCAGAGATCAGACCATTTTGCTGCGTACATCCGGCGGCAGAAGTGGTGTCCCAGGTGGCAGCACTTCCTTATGATGTGTATAACAGGGAAGAAGCACGGCAGGCAGTAGAGGGAAAACCACTGTCTTTCTTAAATATTGACCGGCCGGAGACCATGTTTGCTCCGGATCAGGATATGTATGCTCCTGAAGTCTATGAAGCAGCCAGACAGAGACTGGAAGAGCAAGAGCAGGCAGGGGTCTATGCAAAAGAAGAGCAGCCGGTCTACTATCTCTATGAACTGACTATGGATGGACGTTCGCAGACCGGACTGGTGGCATGTGCATCGATTGATGAGTATGAGAATCATGTGATCAAGAAGCATGAGAATACCAGAGCGGAAAAAGAGGCTGACCGGATCCGACATGTAGATGTGTGCAGTGCACAGACCGGTCCGATCTTTCTGGCATATCGCGCAAAGGATGAGATCCGTGCGCTGGTACAGAACGTAAAGAGCACTCAACCGGAATTTTCCTTTACTTCTGAGGATGGCATCCATCATGCAGGATGGAAGATCGAAGAGCCGGAACTGGTGAAAAAGATCCACACGGCATTCCAGCAGGTGGACAGCATCTATATTGCAGATGGACATCACCGGGCAGCATCTGCGGTAAAGGTAGGACTGAAGCGCAGAGCGGAACATCCTGATTATGATGGAACGGAAGAGTTTAATTATTTTCTGTCGGTTCTGTTCCCGGAAGAGGAACTGATGATCATGGATTACAATCGGGTTGTGAAAGATCTGAACGGTCTGTCGGAGACAGAGTTCATCACTAAGGTTTCGGAAAAATTTGAGATCCAGAAGTTGGGAGAGATGACGAAGCCTGCGAAAAAGGGTCAGGTGACCATGTACCTTCATGGCAGCTGGTATGGGCTGACAGCAAAGTCCGCCTACATCCATCCAGATCCGGTGGAAGGGCTGGATGTATCATTCCTTCAAAGAGAACTGCTGACTCCTGTTCTGGGGATCGTTGACCCGAGAACCGATAAGCGAATTGATTTTATCGGTGGGATCCGGGGTCTGGAAGAACTGAAGCGAAGAGCAGACAGCGACATGGAAGTAGCATTTGCCATGTATCCAACCTCCATTCAGGAGCTGTTTGCAGTAGCAGACGCTGATCTTCTCATGCCGCCGAAATCTACCTGGTTCGAACCGAAGCTTCGAAGCGGACTGTTTATTCATCAGATCGAGCGATAATATAATGAGCGCAAGAGAGCTAGAGCAAGCATGACCTGTTCAGTGCGAGTGGCGAAAAGAAGCTGCCATATGATCGTCAAAAGAATGATCGTATGGCAGCTTTTTTGAATCAAAGAATGGTCATTAACATGGCCTAAATGCAAATACATAATCCCGTGCCTGTCCGGCGGAGAGATACTGCACGTATTTTTTCTGAAGCATATCAGTACAAGACACCTGATCCATGGTTCCACCACACCAGGGCTCAATGCAGAGGAATGGGGCATCCTTTTTGATCGGGGTCCAGAAAGCAACGCTTTCATATCCAGGAAAATCAAACTGGATGCCTTTTTCTGTTCTGGAACTGATCAGTTTTACCGTGCGGGATTTCAGATTCTCATAGAGAATGGCATCGTTGTCAAACATGGGATACTGAAGGTGCAGGTCCGGAATATTTTCATCCTCGAAGCGGAGCATATAGTCTGTGAACAGTTCACCTTCCTCCATAGGACAGAAGAATGCAGGATGTCCGCCAATCAGGAACGGCATCTCTTTGTCACTCTTATTTTCTACACCGTAAGTAACGACAAGCTTTGCCTGATCCAGACGGAAGGTAACAGTGAAACGGAAGTCATATGGATAGACAGATGTGGTATAGTCATTGGTTCCGGTGGAGAGAATGACATAGTCATCACCTTTTTCGGCAACTTCAAATTCAGTGTCTTTTACAAAGCCGTGGCGCGGAATCTTGTAGTCAACACCATGGATCGTAACGGTTTCCGGAACAGCTCCGATATATGGAAACAGTACCGGAGAAGTCTTTGCCCAGTAGGCCGGATCTTTCTGCCACATATATTCCTTGCCTGCAGCAGTCTTGTAGGAAAGAAGCTCTGCGCCAAGGGTTCGGCAGGTGACAGATGCAAATTCATTTTGAATCGTAATGTTCATGAGAATATCCCCCTATGATTATATTAAGTTCAGTATAACATGGAGGATGAAAAGAGACAACTGAGAAGAAATGTGATATACTAATATAATTCGGAAATGCAAAGCATTTTCGAGCTGCTACTGCATTATGATTTACAATCCAAGGAGATAACTATGGAAGCAAGCTGCTGCGAGACCTGCAGAAATTATGTATATGATGAAGATTACGAATACTATGTATGTGATATGGATCTGGATGAAGATGAGATGTATCGCTTTTTAAGCGGTTCCACCGATTCATGCCCTTATTATCAGTTGGATAATGAATATTTGATCGTAAGAAAACAGATGTAGATAAGGAGAGATTCTAAGTAATTAAAAACATTGACATTACAACGTTGGGACAGGGAAGGAACTCTAAAAGCAAATCGAACTCCAACTGATAGGCGTTATTATACTTACGACCAATATCTTCAATTCAAAGGCATAAATACAGAGAATGACAATCGAGAAGTTGTTATTTATGCAAGAGTTTCTACAAGAAACCAAAAGGATGATTTACAGAATCAAATATCGTTTTTACGTCAATTCTGTAATGCCAGAGGAATGATTGTAGACCAGTGTATTGAAGATTATGGAAGTGGTCTTAACTACAACCGAAAAAATTGGAATCAACTATTGGATCAAGTAATGGAACGAAAAATCAAAACGATCATAGTCACGCATAAGGACAGATTTATCAGATTTGGTTATGATTGGTTTGAGAAATTTTGTATGAAGTTCAACACAACCATAGTGGTAGTAAACAACGAAGAACTATCACCTCAGGAAGAACTCGTACAAGATATTGTTTCAATTCTTCATGAGTTTTCCTGTAGATTGTATGGATTTCGTAAGTATAAGAAGCAAATAGAAGGAGATGAAGAAATTGCTAAAGAGCTTCAAGACGGAAATCAATCCGACAGTCGAGCAGAAAGTCAAAATTAACAAGACTATTGGCACTTGCAGATATGTATATAATTTTTATCTTGCTCATAACAGGAATTTACATGATCAAGGTAAGAAGTTTATGACAGGCAAGAGTTTTAGTGTATGGCTTAATAATGAATATATTCCAAACCATCTTGATAAAGCATGGATCAAAGAGGCTTATTCAAAAGCGGTAAAGAAGTCCATTGAAGATGGATGTACTGCATTCACAAGATTTTTCAAACATCAAAGTGATTTTCCTAATTTCAAAAAGAAGGGAAAGTCTGATGTAAAAATGTATTTCGTAAAAAATAATTCGAAGGATTGCAGGTGCGAAAGACACAGGTTAAATATACCGACCCTGGGATGGGTACGCATTAAAGAAAAGGGTTATATCCCAACCACTAAGGACGGATGGAAAATCAAAAGCGGTACAGTTTCGATCAGAGCAGGAAGATACTATGTATCAGCTCTTGTAGAAGTTCCTGATGAGACTATTTATAACAATAATAATGATGGCATCGGAATAGACTTAGGCTTAAAAGACCTTGCGATTGTTTCTAATGGCAAAACTTATAAAAATATCAATAAGTCAGCAAGGGTAAAGAGACTTGAAAAGCAACTGCGTAGAGAACAAAGATGTCTCTCTCGCAAATATGAGAGTTTAAAGAAAGGAGAGTCCACTCAAAAGAATATACAAAAGCAAAAGCGCAAAGTACAGAAGCTTCATCATAAGATAGACAATATCCGTACTGATTACATCAATAAGACGGTCGCAGAGATAGTGAAAACCAAGCCATCATATATAACGATCGAGGACTTGAACATATCAGGCATGATGAAGAACAGGCATCTTTCAAAAGCCGTTGCATCACAAAAATTCTATGAATTTAGAATAAAACTCAAAGCGAAATGTGATGAAAATGGAGTTGAGTTAAGAGTTACAGACAGATGGTATCCATCATCAAAGATGTGCCACTGTTGCGGTACTATCAAAAAGGATCTAAAAATTTTGGATAGAATATACCGTTGTTCGTGTGGTTATATCGAAGACAGGGATTTCAATGCAAGTCTTAATCTTAGAGATGCTA